>DATEMM010000123.1:0-6547 GCA_035275605.1 Pyrinomonadaceae bacterium | reverse complement strand
AGACGAACCCCGCTTGCGCCTCCATCGCCGTGTGCTCGCGCTGGTAATATTTCTCAAAGATCTCGCGGTCGCGCAGACGGAAATCGCCCGAGAGGTCTATGACCTTCACACCCTCCGGCAGGCGCGGCACAACGTCAATCGCCTGCCCGTGCGGGAGCGCCAGGAAAACGAAGTCCAGGTCACTCAGGCTCTCTAATTTCTCCGGGGCGGTGACGAAACCGAGCTCGGTCAATCCGTAAAGATTCCTATGAACGTCGCCGACCCGCTTGCCCGCATGCTCGTTCGCCGTGACGAGCGAAATCTCAGCGTGCGGGTGCATGAGCAGGAGGCGCAAAAGCTCCGACCCGCCGTAGCCGGACCCGCCGAAGATGCCAACTTTTAGTTTCATGACAGCACCAAAATTAATCGCAGATGAGCGCAGATAAACGCTGAGAGGGGAAACGCCGGATAAATGGTTTGAAGCTTAAATCCGCCCGGTTAATGCTTCCCCTCTTTTATCCGCGCCCGCCTGCGTTCGTCCGCGCTTCTCATATTCTTGCGGGCAGTTTCGCCTGCACAATCTGGAAAAGCCGTGCTCCGTCCCTGCGCGCGTTGCCCGCCGGGACCTCGAACTCGCGCTCGATGTAGTCCTCGCCCATCTGCGAGTCCGTGACAGAGCCCGCGATCAAGTCAACCTTGATGCCGCGACGGCGAAAGAGTTCTATGCCTCCCCACGCTCCTACGTAGTCGGACGCGCAGAAGACTATGGCCGCGGTCGCCTCCCTCAACTCTTCGTCGTCGAAGACGGAATCGACCGAGTAGCCGCCGAGGATGCCGTCGCCAAGCTCTATGACGATCATGTCCGGCGCGCTCTCGTTAAGGCGCGCGATGATTGATTTAGCCACGGGGGCCAGGTCGCCGGCGTCAACCGTCGAGGGCAGGCCGCAGTTCAGAAAGCTCGCCGTCGCAATCGCCCCGTGGTCAGCCATGTTGAGCGTGTCGCGAAGGGCCGCCACGCCCGAGAGCTTCGCCGCCGCGACTCTCAATCCGGCGCGCGTCGCCTGCTTGATAAGCTCGGTCGCCGCGTAGGTCTTGCCGCTGTTCATGCACGTTCCCGCGACGAGCACGAGCGGCGCTGTCCGCTCCAAAGTCTCGCGCGGCGGCAGCGCGACGTCCGCTATGTTGAGCACGCGCCCGCGCTCGTCGCAGGCCAGCCCTATGACCTCCAGCTTGATGGCGTCGCTCAGAGACGAATGGTGGCCCGTGCAGAGGCCCATCACGCCGCCCATGTTGAGCAGGTGAAGACGGTCTCCGCCCTGAACGCTCTCCGGCACGTCGCCGACAAAGCCCTTGAGAGCGCGCCTGCGGCCGAGCACGCCTATGAGCACGTCGCCGGGGTTGATCTTCGCCATGCGGCCCGTGGGCAGTTCCAACTGGTTATAGGTCGCGCTGTCGGTCAGAGCGCGCACGGCCACCACATCGCCCGCGCGCACGGCCTTGCGGTCCTCCACAACAGCCATCGTCCGCGGCAGATTGAGCAAGGACGCAGCCGAGCCTATCTTGTCTGCCTCGACCACCACCACGGTCGTTGCGAACGCCGGGTCCACGCTTTTCGTCATCAACATAGCCCTGATTCTCCCTCTGTGAATTACTGGCTCAATCCCCTCAGCCTGAGACGCAGGGCGTTGAGCTTGATGAACCCTTCGGCGTCGCGCTGGTTGTAGACCTCTTCGGCTTCGAAAGTCGCCAGCCGCTCGTTGTAGAGCGAGCGCGGCGAGCGTCGTCCCGTCACGATTGCGTTGCCGCGATAAAGCTTCAGGCGCACGTCGCCCGTGACGTTCCTCTGAGTTTCGTCAATCATCTTCCGCATCAATTCGAACTCCGGCGCGAACCAGAACCCGTAGTAGACGCTCTCGGCGAACTGCACGCCCAGAGAATCCCGCAGGCGCATCACCTCGCGGTCGAGCGTGATGGATTCGAGCGCGCGGTGCGCCGCCTGTAGAATGGTCACGCCCGGCGTCTCGTAAACTCCGCGCGACTTCATCCCGACGAAACGATTCTCCACCAGGTCAACGCGCCCGATGCCGTGCTCTCCGCCAAGCTCGTTCAAAGTTTCAAGCACAGCGACCGGGCCCATGCTTTGGCCATTGATAGAGACTGGCTCGCCGCAGTCGAAGCCGATTTCTACATACTCTGCCTCGGCGCGCGCGTCTTCCGGCCCCTTCGTCAGGCGGAAGATGTCCGCCGGGGGCTCCGACCAGGGATCCTCCAGGATGCCGCCCTCGTAAGAGATGTGCATCAGGTTACGATCCGTCGAGTACGGCTTCTCGCTCGTGGCCGTGACGGGAATGTTGTGCTCCTTCGCGTAGGCAATTAAATCCAGCCGCCCCTTGAACTCCCACTCGCGCCAGGGAGCGACGACCTTGATGTCCGGCTCCAGAGCATAATAGGTCAGCTCGAAGCGTACCTGGTCGTTGCCCTTGCCCGTCGCGCCGTGCGCGACCGCGTCCGCGCCCTCGCGCCGCGCAAGCTCTATCTGACGTTTCGCGATGACGGGCCGGGCCAGCGACGTGCCCAGCAGGTAGACGCCCTCGTAAACCGCGTTCGCCTTGACGGCCGTCCAGACATAATCGCGCACGAACTCTTCGCGCAGGTCCTCGACGTAGAGCTTGGAGGCCCCAGTCTCGTGCGCCTTCTCGTCCAACCCATCCAGCTCTTCGCCCTGGCCGACGTCCGCGCAGTAGCAGACGACCTCGCACCCGTAGCGCTCCTTGATCCACCGCAGCATCACACTCGTGTCCAGTCCGCCCGAATAAGCCAGGATGATCTTTTTAATAGTTTTCTCTGCCACTCTCTTTTCCTTTTAGTCTGGAGTCTGGAGTCTGAAGTCTGGAGTCAAAAAAACAGAAGTTGCTTTTGACGAGTTGACTCCTGACTCTAAGACCCCGGACTCCAGGCTGTTCTCATCCAAAAAGTTCCCAAATCTTCCTTATGGCCGTGCGCTGCGCCTTGCGGTCAGTGACGGCGATGAAGATGGTGTCCTCGCCCGCGAGCGTGCCGACGATCTCGGGCAGCATCGCGCGGTCAATCTCGACCGCGACGGCCGACGCCATGCCCGAATCGCACTTGGCGACAACGAGCACCTCGCCCGCCGTCTCCAGACTAAGGAGCCCACGCGACGCGCCGTTCGTGCTGCGGGGCAGCGTGTAGTATCCGTGGTGCTTGACGATGCCGAGCTCGACCAGGTCGCGCGAGACGCTGGACTGCGTGGCCGCGACCCCGGAGCGCTCCAGGTGCGCCGTCAACTCCTCCTGCGTCCCGATCCGCCTGGCGCGAATCAGGCCCAAAATCCTCTGCTGCCGTGTCTCTTTCTGCATAGCCCTCTTATGCAACTGGTTTGCATAAATATTGCATAGATGCATAAAATAGCACCTGAGATGCATCTCAGTCAAACTACTTTCGTCCGGTTAACCAAAAATATTAACAGTCCTACAGTGACTCTTTTTACAGCATTTACCGCCCATATTCGCTCGCAGCTTTGTCAGTGTTGCCTAACTTGCATATATCAAGTATTCCATAGCTCTCTCCATCAGCTCCTATTTTTAACTAACTGCCCGGCGCATGGAGGTCGGCTAGAGGTTCGGTGCAGTGAATGTATTACTCCTACTATTCCCTATAAGCTCCCATTCGTTTCGAGTGGAAACCTACCTACCCCACACCTTTCTCGCCCGGCGGTGAGCTTTGTCTCGATGGGACGTTCACGCGCGCGAAGCGCCAACGACGTGTCCACAAGTAGCGCGGCGCTCAACCCGCCGTTGCAGCGGACGAACGCGTCGGTCGCTGCTCTCCCTCTCGCGCTCAGAGCTGAACGCCGATACGTTAGATAGCTCTTGATGGTATGAAAGTTAAGGCATTGAAACTTCCCTTTTCTCAATATAGAGTGTGCTCTTGCAATCAGGAAGACGACCGAAGGAGAATCAAGGTGAGAAAACAAATGTTAATCGCCCTCGCGTTATTAACATTCATTTGCCCCGGCTTGCGAACAGCCTCGGCGCATTCGCCAACCGCACCGTTCCCCCCAGATTCGGCGAAAGGAAACGCGCCCGTCTTCAAAGAGGTCACGAAGGAGAAGTTCAAGGAGATCTATTTCCGGCTCGGGGGCGGCAAGGCGTCGGGTTGGACGGCTGAGTACTGGCAGGAGTTTTTTGAGAACAAGGCCAAGCCAGGCTGGAAATTTATGGTCGAAGAACCGAGGAGTGCCAAGCATACCAGGATGTATATCGTCACGGACAATAAGGCTAAGGAGTATCGGATGTTCTTCATGACTGAGGAGGACGAAGAAGACTCCTCCGATTAGCCTGGGAATGAGGGATGGCGCGTCATGTTGGCGCCCAGGCCCTCGTGCACGTGGAGCGGGAGCACGGGCATTGCGAGGCCGATGACGAGGAAGGCCACGAAGACCGCCGTCATGATCGGCAGCAGCGCCGCTACGACGGAGCGTGCGGCCGTCGGCGACTGTGAGGCGGTAGCTGGCATGATTAACTCTTGGCTGGCTGTTAAATCAGGCTTGATATTCTTCGTCGCTGACTTTCTCCAACCATTCGACCACCTTGCCGTCGAGCGCCTCCTGGATGGCTATGTGCGACATGGCGGTCGCCTGTGTTGCGCCGTGCCAGTGCCTTTCACGCGGAGGACACCAGACCACGTCGCCCGCCCGAATCGACACCTTCGGCCCGCCCTCGCTCTGCACCCAGCCACAGCCTTGGGTGACGACTAGGGTCTGCCCCAGCGGGTGCCAATGCCACGCAGATCTCGCGCCCGGCTCGAAGGTGACGAGCGCGCATGAGTTGCGCGCAGGCTCTGCGGCCTGCATGAGTGGGTCAATGCGGACGTTGCCGGTGAAGTATTCTTCCGGCCCTTTGCCAGAGGGTTGTGAACCGCTCTTCCTGATCTCCATTCTCTTTACTCCTTCACTTGATGCTTTTGTTTGTTCGTGCGCCTCAGGGCCTGACCATGACCTTGAGCGCCTCGCGCTCGTTCATAGCACGGTAGCCATCCGGCACACCGTCCAGGTCCGTGACCCGGTCGAAGACGCGGCCCGGCTCTATCCTGCCCTCCATCACGTCCGGCAGAAGCTCCTCGATGTAGGCGCGCACCGGCGCCGGGCCGCCAGCGATGATGACGTTGTTGAAGAAAGACGGCTGAGCCGCCGGGATTAACTCGTCCTGAGGAACTCCGACGCGGCCCACCGCGCCGCCAGGGCGCGCGATGCTGATGGCCGTCAACGTCGCCTGCTCTGTGCCAACGCACTCAAGTACGGAGTGTGCGCCAAAGCCTCCGGTCAGCTCGCGCACGCGCTCCACAGCCTCTTCGCCTCGCTCGCTCACCACGTCCGTTGCGCCGAACTCACGGGCTAGTGCGATGCGGTCCGGGTGACGACCCATGATGATTATCTGCTCTGCGCCGAGACGGCGGGCGGCGATTACACCGCACAGGCCGACCGCTCCATCTCCGACAACCGCTACCGCTTTGCCGGGGCTGACTCTGGCTCTGACGGCCGCATGATGGCCAGTCCCCATCACGTCCGAAAGCGTGAGGAGCGATGGCATCAACGCGTCGTCGCGGCCCACAGGCAGGACATAGAGCGTCCCGTCCGCTAGGGGGACGCGCACCGCTTCCGATTGTGCTCCCGGTATCTCCTCGTTGCCGAAGAAGCCTCCGTGGACGCAGGACGTATTAAGCCCTTCGTGACAGAAGGCGCAGGTGCCGTCGGAGTAGGCGAACGGCATGACGACCAGGTCGCCGCGTTTCAGGTTGCGGACGTCCGCTCCGACCGATTCGACGACTCCAATGGCCTCGTGTCCCATCACGCGGCCCCTTTCGCTCTGCTCCATAGCCTTATACGGCCAGAGGTCGCTGCCGCAGATGCAGGCGCGCGTGACGGTGATGACGGCGTCTGTTGGCTCGATGATGCGGGCGTCCGCGACGTTCTCGATACGAACGTCTCCGGCGCCGTACATGACTGTTGCTCGCATTGTTGATCTACCTCCCAGTAGTGATGATTCCCAATTTCGCCTAATTGATGCTGAAAGGATTTTAGCCAGCGCGCGGTTGGCCGTCGCGCGCACTCTTGCTTCACCTGTACTAATATTGCTCGAAATCCGATTCGGGGGCGAGAGAGAACAATAGTCCTCCGAAAAGGCGCGGAAACTTGTGCGGTCGCGTACCTTTGAGGTGGAATTTTAGTGCCGGGAAGGTGGAATTTTTGCCCGGAAATCCACGGCGGGACGGGGCGGGTATTAACGCTGGCGGCGGTAGTCGCTCGGTGAGAGGCCGGTCTCCCTGCGGAAGAGCCGCGCGAAATGGCTGGGATTAGCGTAGCCGACTTCGAGGGCCACGTCCACCACGCTCATCTTCGTCTCGCGCAGCAGCCTGCGCGCTTCCTCCATCCGCAGGTTGATGTGGTAGGGCGAGGGCGAGACGCCCGTGGCTGCCTTGAACAGGCGCTGGAAGTGAAACCTGCTCAGGCCCGCCTGGGCCGCCAGCCGTTCGAGGCTGAACTCCTCTG
>DATEMM010000122.1:0-3496 GCA_035275605.1 Pyrinomonadaceae bacterium | reverse complement strand
TCTGCGGGCAAGCAATTTCCCTTGAGCGACGAGGAGTCGCAGATCGGGCGCTGGGACGCAGATGGCGGCATCTTCCCGGACGTTGACCTGGACGCGGACGACCCGGAGGCGAAAGTCTCACGCCGCCACGCGCGTATCATGCGGCGCAACGGCCAGTATTTTATAGAAGACCTGGGCTCCACCAACGGCACTTTTATCAACCGCGGGCGGCGACTGCTGCCAGGCGACCGTCAGCCCCTGCGCGACGGCGACGAAATCATCGTCGGCAAGACATTCTTGCGTTTCCATATCGTTAAATAAGTAAGGATCGTGCCGACCCCGCAAATGAGGCACGCCCCGACGCTCTTGTAAATTATCTTGTCCCTCGCCAACGAGCCTTCGAGAGAGATGTCTTCGTCTTTTTGTCACGAGTGCGGTGCGAAGAATGCGCCAGACGATCCGTTCTGCGGCAACTGCGGAGCGGCGCAGCCGAACGTGCCGATGAGCAACGCCACGATTATCGCTGGCGGGCAGGGCGCGTCCGCGCCAGCCCTGGAGCCCGCCCCGCAACCCGCTGACATGGAATCTCCAGCTCAAGGTAACGCCGCCCAGGAAAAAGCCGCCGAGGCACAGGAGACGGCTGAGCCGCAAGTAGACCCTGCCGCCGCGCCCGCCGCTGCCGCCGCAGCCGTCGTGCAGGAAGCGGCCGCACCGGACAAGACGACGGGTGAGGTCGAGCAGGAAGCCGAAGATGAAGGAGGTGGCACAGCGCCCAGGACCGCGCGCGCGGGTTCGACGGGCGGTCGCCGGCCTACCGTCAAACAATTGGAGGCGGGCGTACTCCTCAACGGGCGCTACGAGATCGTGCGCAGAATCGGGGGCGGCGGCATGGGGGCCGTCTACCTGGCGAAGGATCATCACCTGGGCGATGCCCCGCGCGCCGTCAAGGAGATGGTCGAATCCCACCTCGACAGCTCGCAGCACGAAAAGGCCATTGGGGATTTCAAACGCGAATCGCTCCTGCTGACCTCGCTCGAACATGCTTCGATTCCGACCATCTACGACTATTTCTATGACGAGGCTAACGGGCGCTTCTACCTAGTCATGAAATACATCTCGGGCGGCGACTTCGCGGGCCGCCTGCGCAACGCGCCGGGCGGGCGCATTGACGAGAAGACCGTCACGGACTGGGCCATGCAGGTCGCGGACGTGCTCGATTACCTGCACAAGCGTCCCAAGCCGATCATCTACCGCGACCTCAAACCCGCCAACCTGATGATAGATGGCAACACTGGGCGCGTGATGCTGATTGATTTTGGCATCGCGCGGTGGGTCGCGCCGCAGGAGAAGGGCGTGACGGCGGTTGGCACAATGGGCTACGCGCCGCCCGAGCTTTTCAGCGGCAAGGTCGAGCCGCGCTCGGATATCTACTCTCTGGGCGCGACGATGTTTCATTTGTTGACGGGCTCGGACCCGCAGGACAATCCGCTGCTCATCTTCGATTTCACCAAAAACCCGCGCCCGCGCCAGATCAACCCGGCCATCTCGTCCGAGATGGAGCGTATCCTGATGCGTGCCGTCGAGTACAAGCCGGAGAACCGCTTTCGTTCCGCGGCGGAGATGCGCGAGTCGCTCGCAGCCCATCTGGAGAAGGTGCGGCGGGGCGAGGTCAGCTACGGCGCGATGCCCGCGCAGCAACTCGGCGGCGAGACCATACAGGTCGAGACTGTTTTCTGCGGTTTTTGCGGGGGACGAATCGCGGCGGACGATGTCTACTGCGCCCACTGCGGGATGAAGCAGCCGCTGGTCGGTGTGGGCTCAAGCGCGGCCCTGCGCGCGGCGCGCGCCACGGCCAAGCTGATCGTGGCGGGGACGACGGAGCTGGACGTCTCCTACACGTTGCAGAAGGAGAGCAACCTGCTCGGCCGCAGCGACCCGCAGTCGAACATCTTCCCTGAAATTGACCTTTCGCGCTTTGACCCGGAGACGAAAGTCTCGCGCAGGCACGCGCGCATCTGGCGCGAAGGCGAGACCTTTTTGATTGAAGATTTGAACTCGGTCAACGGGACCGTCATCAACGACGCCGTGCGACTGGCCCCGAGGCAGCCGCGCGTCCTCGAAAGCGGGGACAAGCTGCGTCTCGGCGAAACGACGCTCCACTTTTTAGTAGGATGAAAATAGTGGTCAGTGGTCAGTGGTCGGTGGTCAGTTAGAAACTGATGACCCACTGACCACTGACCACCGACCACCGACCACTGCTTTTATGACTGCCCGAATAGAGACGACGAGACTGATGCAGGCCGAGGCGGAGATGCGTGCCCAGGGCCAGGGTTATCTGGAGAGGTACCGTGCGCCGTTTTCGCTGCGCTGCGGGGCGTTCCTGATCGATTACATCCTGCTGGTGGCGATCATAGCCTTCAGCACCGTCCTGGCGCGCGTCGGCGGGCGACCGCGCGCTTTGACCAGCACGTCGGAGACCGTCGGCCTCCTGATAGCGGGGGGCGTGGCGCTGCTGAATTTCGTCGGCCTGACGGCCCTGCGCGGGCAGACGCTCGGCAAGTGGGCCGCGGGACTCTGCATCAGGCGCAGGGACGGCGAGCCCCTGACTTTGAGCCGCACGCTCTTGCGACACCTCGTAGCGTATCCGCTCTCTTTCCTAATCCTGGGGCTCGGGTTCCTCCTGGCGGATCTACAGACGGCGGCGATAGCTGCGGCCGGCGGATTCGCCTTCACGCTCGCGCTCGGCCTTTTGATGGCGGCCTTCGGGGCTAACGGGCGCGCGCTCCACGACCTGATCGCCGACACGGTGGTCGTCCGCGAAGACGTGCGACGCACACGTCGTATACGCTGAGCGCACGCTAAAGAAGCGTTCTCGTGCAGGAAGAGGATTAATGGTCAAGCCCTGTCCAAATTGTGGGACCCCGCCGGTGCCTGAGGCGCGCTTCTGCCGCCTGTGCGGAACTCCGCTCAAGGCCGGCGGGTCGCTGGACGGCGAGGCCCCCGTCTCGCCGCTCGCGCAGACCATTCCGCTCACGGGCGAGGGTCGCCCGACGGACGGTCTCGGCCAGGACGACGCGCGCCGCGCCCCGTCCGACACCTCCAGAGTCGGGCGCGCGGAGATGGAGAATCTGCTGCGCCGCGCTCCCGTAGGGCAGCCGAAGCAGATAGTGGACGGCGACGGGGAAAAGAGCGCGCCGCAAACAACCACACTCGCCGCCGAGCAGGCCGCGACAGTCGAAGGCCCTGTCGCCGAAGTCTCGCCCGGCGCGGTCGCCACCGTGGCGGCGGCTGAGCCCACGGGCGCGCAGCCGCCACCTAACGTCCGCGCGCGCCGCATGTGGCAGGTGCTGGCCGTAGTGCTCCTCTGCGTCGCGCTCGTGGCCGGGGTGCTGGCCTTCGTCCTCTCGCGCCGGGCCAGTTCGACGGAAGCCGCGGGCTCGTCTCCCATCTCCATCAGCGACCAGAAGCAGTTGGTCAGCGAGAAGCTTTCAGAAGCAGACGTCCTGCTCGCCTCGGG
>DATEMM010000121.1:0-13903 GCA_035275605.1 Pyrinomonadaceae bacterium | reverse complement strand
CCTGGCCACTTCGGGCTCCGGCGACGTGCTCGCGGGCATCATAGCGGGGCTCGCGGCGCGCGGGGCGACGCCGTCGCAGGCCGCGGCCTGGGGCGTGCACCTGCACGCGCGGGCGGGCGAAGAGTTGGCGAAGCGCATGGGTCGCCTCGGCTACCTGGCCAGGGAACTCCCGGATGAAGTGCCGACATTGATGGCCAAGTTACGCGGCAGGTGATTTCAACTAGCCAACCCGGTTCTATACAGAAACTGCTTTAGATTCTATACAGAAAATGATTTCGACCCCGTCGGGGTCTAAAGCAGGATTTTGTTTGACCTCAGCAGAATTCTCTTTGGCCTCCGTGAGATGAGCCACAGCGCACAGTAAATCAGAAGCGCCCAGATGACCAGGGAAGCGAAGACCGGAAAGAGATAGCCGCCGAGAGAGTTGACGGCCCCGTCTGGAAGGGCGTCGCCCAGCCAGAATCCTGGGGCGAAAAAGTAGAGCATCGGTGTGTAGGGCAGCAGGTAGCCGATTGCTGTCAGCGACAGGCTGGCAAGAATAGCAATCCCCGTGCGCGCCCAGTTGCTCATTTGTCAGAGCCCTCAAACTCCCGCAAACGTTAATCGCCCAGGCTCATCTCATGCCCGGCCGCCGAGGTCTGGGGCGAGCCTGTGACCTCTGCCTCGGCCTCCGTGATCGTCTGCGTAGTCTGAACCACAGTGTCCGGGTTGAGCGAGATAGAGGTGATGCCGCGCTCGACCAGGAAGCGCGCGAATTCTGGATAGTCTGAGGGGGCCTGGCCGCAGATGCCTATCTTCTTTCCGGCTCGGTGCGCGGCGTCAATCGCCTGTGCCACCATCCGCTCGACCGCGCCGTTGCGCTCGTCAAAAAGGTGCGCGACCATCTCGGAGTCGCGGTCCAGACCGAGGGCTAGCTGCGTCAGGTCGTTCGAGCCGATGGAGTACCCGTCGAAGATGCGCAGGAACTCGTCCGCGAAGACGACGTTGGCGGGCAGCTCACACATAGCGTAAATCTCCAGCTCGCGCTCGCCCTGGCTCAGCCCGTACTCGCGCATCAGGGCTATCACGCGCTCGCCCTCTTCGACCGTGCGGCAGAAGGGAATCATCGTCTTGACGTTGACGAGGCCCATCTCCTCGCGCACGCGCCTGAGCGCCATACATTCCAGGCGGAAGCCTTCGCGGTAGCGCTCGTCGTAGTAGCGCGACGCGCCGCGAAAGCCGAGCATAGGGTTCTCCTCATCCGGCTCGAACTGGTGCCCTCCGATGAGACGCGCGTACTCGTTCGACTTGAAGTCGGACATGCGCACGATGACAGGCTTCGGGTAAAAGGCAGCGGCGATACGCCCGACACCTTCGGACAAACAGCGTATGAAAAATTCGCGCGGGTCCTCTTCGTTGATGCGCCGGTCAATCTCGCGCACGTCCTCTTCGCGCGAGAGATTCGGGTAGTTGACAAGCGCCATCGGGTGTATGCCGATGTGGTTGTTGATGATGAATTCGAGGCGGGCCAGGCCCACCCCGTCGTTTGGCAGGAAGGCGAGCGCGAAGGCGTGGTCGGGGTCGCCGACGTTCATCATCACCTGAGTGCGGGGCCTGGCCTGCGTGCTCACTGTGTGGCGCTCGACTTTGAAATCCACCAGCCCCTCGTACACATTCCCCTGCGCGCCCTCAGCGCAGGAGACTGTCACTTCCGCGCCTGTCAACAGCTTTTGTGTAGCGCCGCCGGTGCCGACGATGCAGGGCAGCCCCAGCTCGCGGCTGATGATGGCGCTGTGGCAGGTGCGGCCCCCGCGGTCCGTGACGATGGCCGCCGCACGCTTCATGATGGGCTCCCACGCAGGGTCCGTCATGGAGGTGACGAGCACGTCGCCCTCCTTAAAGTCTTTGAGGTGGTCCGGGTCCGCCAGGACGTGCGCGCGGCCGTGCCCGATTTTTTCGCCGACGGCCTGGCCCGTCACCAGCGGCTCTGAATGCTCGCCCGTCAGCCTGTAGTTCTCTATAAAGTTTTCGCGGTTGGTCGAATGAACGGTCTCGGGCCTGGCTTGCAGGATGTAAAGCTCGCCCGTCCGACCGTCCTTGGCCCATTCAATGTCCATCGGCTGTGGGCGCCCGGCCCGGTTCGAATAATGCTCTTCGATGGTGCACGCCCAACTGGCCAGTTGCAAAACCTCGTAATCGTCCAGGCAGAAGCGCTGGCGCTGCGCCTCCACGACCGCGACCTGGCGCGTCCCCTTCTCGTCCAGGCCGTAAACCATCTTGATCTCTTTGCTGCCCAGGCGGCGGCTGACTATCGGGCGCGCGCCCTCGCGCAAGGTCGGCTTGAAGACGACCCACTCGTCGGGCGTCGCCATCCCCTGCACGATGGCTTCGCCCAGGCCCCAAGCGCCGTTGATGACGACCGCCTCGCGAAAGCCCGATTCAGTGTCGAGCGTGAACATCACGCCGGAGCAGGCCAAATCAGAGCGCACCATAGGCTGCACGCCGATGGAGAGCGCCACGTCGAAGTGGTCGAAGCCGCGACCCGCGCGGTAAGAGATGGCGCGGTCGGTCCAGAGCGAGGCGAAGCAGCGGTGGCAGGCTTCGATCAATTTCTGCTCGCCGCGCACGTTGAGAATCGTGTCCTGCTGCCCGGCGAAGGACGCGTCGGGCAAATCCTCCGCGGTCGCGGAGGAGCGGACGGCGACCTCGCAGGTGCGCCGCATGCGCTCGCATAGTCTCTCGTAGGCTTCGAGGATGGCGTCGTTGACAGGGGGCGGCAGGGGCGTGTCGAGCATCAGAGCGCGCGCCTCGCGGCCCGCCGTGTTGAGGGCGTTGATGTCCTCGTGATCCAGACCGTCCATCAATTCGCGCAGGCGCGTGCCCAGCCCGTCGGTCTCAAGCAGGCTGCGGTAGGCTTCGCTCGTGGTGGCAAAGCCGTCCAGGGCGCGCACGCCGCGTGGGACCAGGGCGTGGAACAACTCGCCCAGGCTCGCGCACTTGCCGCCGACGATGGCGACATCCCCGGCACCGACCTCACTCAGGTCGAGCACAAGTTTCGCTGGTTGAGAATTCATCCTGAGCCTCTTCGGGTGAGTTTGAAATGAGAGCGCCAGAAGTGTAAGCGAAGTTCGTGGCCGAGGGAAGGATTTTCCGAGGCCGACCAAGCGGGCGCGGAGGGAGGCGGCGGCCGGCGAGAACATACGCGAGGCGAAATAAATAGTAGCGTGTCAATTCCCGTGAGGACGAAGGATTAAAAGCCGCGTAGCGGCCGCCTGAGTTTAGCCCGGCCTTTTAAGGCCGGGCTAAACTCAATGAACCGCTGACGTGACCTGCCAAGCCTTTCGCTTTATATCGAGCGGACGCTCTCGCCCCGGACGCAAAGCCTGTTTAGTTGGAGGTCAGCTCCGCAGTCTTCTCCGTAATGCTCTTTTCGGCCCAGTCGTTGTCGCGGCTGGACTCGCCGCCCTTGTGGCGCTTGGCCTGTTTCATGCGCTCGACCAGATTCATGTGCGTCGAAAAGTATGGGATGCTCTTGCCGACGATGTCCTGGACGGTCTCAAATTGCTTGTCGGCCATGAACTTCGCCACGCCTTCTTTAAGCTCGTCAATGATCTTGATGCCGTGGAGCATCACGCCCGTGCAGATTTGCACGGTGCTTGACCCCAGGAGCATGAACTCCAGCACGTCGTGAGAATTCTCTATGCCGCCGATGCCGCTGATCGAGACTTCCGTAGGAAGCGATTGTGCCAGTTGGCTGACCATCCTGAGCGCAATCGGGCGCACGGCCTGCGAGGAGTAGCCGCCGGGCACCGTGTAGCCCTCGACCGTCGGCATGGGTCTCAGGGTTTCCAGGTCAACGCCGATGACGGAGAGAATCGTGTTGATGGCGGAGACGCCCACGGCCCCGCCTCTCACGGCGGCCATCGAAGGCTCCCTGATGTTGGTGATGTTCGGAGTCATCTTGGCCCAGACGGGAATGAGCGAGACTTCCGTCACCCAGGAAGTCACTTCCTGCGTCAAATCCGGATGCTCGCCCATTTCGGAGCCCATGCGGCGCTCCGGCATTCCGTGCGGGCAGGAGAAGTTCAGCTCGAAGGCATCGACGCCCGTGTCCTGCACCATGCGGGTCAGCTCCTGCCAGCGAGACTTCTCATACTCTTCCATGATCGAAGCGATCAGGATGTGGTTCGGGTACTCCTTCTTGATCTCGCGAAATTCCTGCAACCAGACCTCAATCGGGCGGTCGGAAATCAGCTCGATGTTCTCGAAGCCGATGATCTCGCCCTTGTCGCGCGAGCGCAGGCGGCCGTAGCGCGGGACGACGTTGATGACCTTCGCGCTCTCCAGGCTGACGGTCTTCGCCACGACGCCGCCCCACCCGGCGTCGAAAGATTTGGCGATGACGCGCGCGTTCGTCCCCGGCGGACCCGAGCCGAGCAGGAACGGGTTGGGGAACTTGATGCCGTTGACGGTGATCGAGAGATTCATGACAAAACCTTTCTATTGCGGAATGCGGATTTGGGATTGCGGAATGCAGATTGGAAAAGACAAGTTGAGTCTTGTTCTTAAATCCGCAATCCCGTTATCCGCATTCCGCAATCGTCTTATTCGCTGACTAAGGGTTCGTAAGTGTCTGGCCTGCGGTCGCGGAAGAACTGCCAGGTGTTGCGCACCTGCCGGATCATGTCCAGGTCCAGGTCGGCGACGACCAGGGCGTCTGCGTCGCGTGGGGCCTCGGCGACGATCTGGCCGCGCGGATTGCAAAAATAGCTCTGACCGTAAAACTCGCCGATGTCCCAGGGCTCCTCATGGCCGACGCGGTTGATTGCGCCGATGAAGTAGCCGTTGGCGACGGCGTGGGCGGGCTGCTCCAGCTTCCACAGGTACTCGGAGAGTCCGGCCACGGTCGCCGAAGGGTTGAAGACGATTTCAGCGCCGTTGAGGCCAAGCGCCCGCGCGCCTTCGGGGAAGTGGCGGTCGTAGCAGATATAGACGCCTATGCGCGCGTAGGCCGTGTCGAACGCCGGGTAGCCGAGGTTCCCCGGCTTGAAATAGAACTTCTCCCAAAAGCCAGGGGCGACGTGCGGGATGTGATTCTTGCGATACTTGCCCAGATACTTCCCGTCGGCATCAATCACGGCCGCCGTGTTGTAATAGATGCCCGTAATCTCTTCCTCGTAGATGGGCACGATGATGACCATCCCGTGCTGCTTGGCGACCTCCTGCATCATCTTGACGGTCGGCCCGTCCGGGACCTTCTCGACCGCCTCGTACCAGCGCGTCTCCTGCTCGGCGCAAAAGTAGGGAGTGTTGAAGACCTCCTGCATGCAGAGAATCTGCACGCCCTGGCGCGCCGCATCTTCGATCATCCTGAGATGCTTCTCGACGTTGGCGCGCTTAATCTCCTCAATCGGCGCGTCCGTGGGCGCGGCGTTGGTGGCCTGAATGAGTCCGCATTTGACGGTGCGTGGCATCTTTAATTCTCTCCTTTAAGATTCGGGTGATTGTTCATCAGCAGATAATAAATGACGAAGCCCAGCGCGAAGGTGACGAACCAGGCGTAAGTGTAGAGTGTATCAAAAAAGCCTGGCTCGGAGACCTGCCCGCCGGGCGTCGTGGCCGCGCGCACAAAGCCCGGAACGACCGGGGCAATAGCGACGGCGAGCGCGACCAGGGCGCGCCAGTTGAAACCGCTCCCGTAAGAATAGCGCCCCTTCGGGTCAAAGAGCGCGGCGAGGTCCAGCCGTTGGCGGCGCAAGACCCAGTAGTCGCAGATCAGAACTCCGGCAATCGCCCCCATCAATCCCGAATACCCGATCAGCCAGGTAAAGATATACGCGCCCATCGAGCCCATCAACTTCCAGGGCATCATGACGATGCCGATGAGCGCCGTAATCAATCCGCCCGTGACGTAAGAGATGCGCTTCGGGTTGAGGTTGGAAAAGTCGTTGGAGGGCGAGACGACGTTCGCGGCCATGTTGGTCGTCAACTGCGCGGCAAAGATGACCAGGGTGGCGAAGAGAATGACGCCGATGCTGTTGAACTGCTTCATCAACTCGACAGGGTCGGGGATGGGCCTGCCGTAAATCAGAAGCGTCGCGCTCGTCACGGCGACGCCGATGAAGGCGAAGGCCGTCATCGTCAGGGGCAGCCCGATCGCCTGGCCCATCATCTGCGATTTCTGCGATTTGGCGTAGCGCGTAAAGTCCGGGATGTTCAGGCTAAGCGTCGCCCAGTAGCCGACAGAAGCCGTGAGCGCCCCCGGAAAGATAGACCAGAAGTCATTCTGCTCTTTTTGCAGCCGGCTCGATTCCGATAGCACGTAGCCGAGCCCGCCCGCTCGCCACGAAGCCCAGATTAAAAGGACCGCGCCGCCGCCCAGCAACAGCGGCGCAGACCATGTCTCCAGATGCTTGATGCCCTCGACGCCCTTTAAGATGATCAGAACTTCTATGCCCCAGAAGAGGAAGAAGGCGAGCCAGGTATGGAGCGCAACGCCCAGGATGACTGCGCCGCCCGCAAGATTGTTCCAGCCGCCCCACATCACGCCGAACAGGGCGTCAAGCGCCGTCCCGCCGATCCAGGTCTGGATGCCGAACCAGCCGCACGCGACAATCGCGCGCAGGATGGCCGGGACGTTCGCGCCCTTGGTCCCGAAAGAGGCGCGGCAAAGGACCGGAAACGACACGCCATACTTTGTGCCGGAGTGCGCGTTGAGAATCATGGGGATGAGCACGATGGTGTTGCCGAGCAGGATGGTCATCATCGCCTGCCACCAGTTCATCCCGGCCTCTATGAAACCGCCAGCGAGCGTGTAGGTCGTAATCACCACGCTCATCCCGATCCAGAGCGCGGCGATATTCCACGTTGACCAGGTGCGCTCCTTAATCGTCGTCGGCGCGAGGTCGCGATTCCAGAGCGGGCTCTCCGACATGTCCCGGCTCAACTCTTCAAAGTCGCGTTGCGTGACGGCTACGTCTGACTTGCGATTTTTGCTCGCCATAGATTTCTGTACTGCTTATCCCTTTAATCTGAATACAAAATTCCAGAGGCGACGGCGCGCGTCAATTCAAGGGGCGCAATCAGACTGGCCGTCCGGGCCGCACTGGAAAAGCTGGGGCACGTTGCCCCTGGTCAACTCTATGGTGTTCTTCCAGACTTTGGTCTGGCTGTACTTTTCAGCCGTCCATCCCAGCCTGCTTTTATTTCGCCAGACCCCTTCGAGCGTGGCCGCTTCGCCATAGCCGAACAGGTGATAGGACTCATGCAAGAGCATCACGGCACGCTCATTATCGTCAACCGAAACCGCAAAAAACTCCGGGTAGAGAGTGACTATCTCGAACGGGAAGTTGGTCGCGGCGTAAGCCTCACGATGTCCTAGATATTTGTTCCACCAGTTGTCCGTGCTGCGGAAACTGGCAAAGTGGCGGAGCATGAAAACATCTCCCTTGAACCCATTTTGTTCCAGTAACGCCGTGGCCCTGTAAACAACCTGCTTCTGCTCGCTGTTAAGTCTCTCGGAACTGGCCAGCAGGGACACATAACAAAGAAACAGCACGGAAAAAGTCGCCCCGATAATCCACAACAACTTCTTTTTGAGGCTCCTGCGCCCGCCTTTGCCCTCTTCCGTCTCCTCACCCAGGGCTTGTCCCTGCCTGCTGAGGAAAGCACCGCAGCGGCGGCACTCCAGGTCGGCTGCGAAGTTTACAAGGCCGCACTGCGGGCACTTCTTACCACTCATCAATAGAGCTTACCCCTTGAACAATCTTCCAAGCGGGTGCCTTAAAGGTCTTACATAGACACGCAGGTCCCGCGTTTAAGGAATTGCCCGTCGCCGGGCTTGCCCTTGTAGTCGCCTTTTTCAATCACCACGCGCCCGCGCGAAAGCACCATTTCGACCACGCCCTTAATCGTCCTGCCCTCGTAGGCGCTGTAGTCCACGTTCATGTGGTGCGTCTTCGCGGAGATGGTCTGTTCCTTTTCGGGGTCGAAGATGACTATGTCTGCGTCGGAGCCGACGGCGATGGTGCCTTTCTTAGGGAAGAGCCCGAACATCTTGGCGGCGGCAGTGGAGGTCAATTCGACGAAGCGGTTGAGGCTAATGCGGTTCTCGACCACGCCGTTGTAGATGAGCGGAACTCTATGCTCAACGCCTGGCGCGCCGTTCGGAATCTTCGTGAAATCGTCGCGCCCCAGCTCCTTCTGCTCCTTCATGCAGAAGGGGCAGTGGTCCGTGGAGATGACCTGGAGGTCGTCCGTCTTCAAACCCTTCCACAACTCCGCCTGGTTCCACTTCTCGCGAAGCGGCGGCGTCATCACGTACTTCGCGCCCTCGAAGCCTTCGCCGTAGTCGTCTATGTCCAGGAAGAGGTACTGCGGGCAAGTCTCCGCGAAGGCTGGAAGGCCGCGGTCGCGCGCCTCGCGCACCTGCTTGAGCGCGTCGGCGCAGGAGAGATGAACGATGTAGACGGGCGCTTCGGCCATCTCGGAAATCGCGATGGCGCGGTGGACGCCCTCCGCCTCGGCGAGTGTGGGCCGGGTCAGCGCGTGGTACTTCGGCGCGGTGCGCCCCTGTGCCAGTGCGCGCTTGATGATCTCGTTGATGACGATGCCGTTTTCGGCGTGCATGCAGATGAGACCGCCGCGCTCGCCTGCCGCGGACATCGCGCGGAAGATGGTCGCGTCGTCCACCAGGAAGACGCCGGGGTAGGCCATGAAGAGCTTAAAGCTCGTCACGCCCTCGTCCATGGCCGTGTACATCTCCTCGATCTGGCTGTCTTCCAACTCGGTCGTGATGAGGTGGAAGCCGTAATCGATGGCGGTCTTGCCCTCGGCCTTCTTGTGCCAGTTGTCTATGCCCTCGATGAGCGACTCCCCCTTATACTGGACGGCGAAGTCAATAATGCTCGTCGTTCCACCGTGGGCGGCGGCGATTGTGCCGGTGCGGAAATCGTCCGACGCCTTGGTGCCCCCGAAAGGCAGCTCCATGTGCGTGTGCGGGTCAATGCCGCCGGGAATGACGAGCTTGCCCGCGGCGTCAATCACGCGGTCGGCTTTCATGTTGAGCTTCGCGCCGATGACGGAGACCGTCTCGCCTTCGATTAAAACGTCGGCCTTGTAGTCGTCAACGGCGGTGATGATGCGGCCGTTACGGATTAGAGTTTTCATCTTCGAGTGTCAATATGCAGAGAAGCTCCTCCTAAGGAGCGGAATGTACCTAGTTGTTTGACGTCTCTATCACACGAGCGAACGGCCCCTGGCCTTTGATCTTCAGTTGATCCTTACGCCGGTCAACGGCGATCCCGATCTCGCTGTCCTCGGTCCCGAAGTTGCCCCTCTGGTCATAGAGCGCAAGGACCAACGTGCCAGGGCCAGTCTTGGTGATGCGGTAACTGCCCTCCTGACGGAGCGGCGGGTAGCCGATCATCGTGAACTTGCCGTGGTCGAATTTCCACTGGAGATACCACGCATGACCATCGTTATTGCCGTCGAGCCTCCAGGTGCCCTGAATCAATTTTTCATCCCGAGAGTCCGCAAATCGCGCCGGGGCCAGGGAAGGCGAGACGAGCGTGACCAGGAGCAATGACAGAATGAGCTTCATCTCTCCTCCCCCGTCCCCTTAAGAGTGCGGGCCGTCCTCCAGGCCACGGGACAGCGACTCGCCAAGCGACGTGCTGATCGCTATGAGGATGAGGCCCGCGACGACCAGTAGTGCCGGAAGCAGGAACTGCATCAGAAACACGGAGCCCAGCCCGGAAGTGTAGGCCCCGCCCGAGAACATGAAGAACGTCACCAACAAGAAGATGGTCATGAGGACGCCGTAGAAGATGGACATCAGGCCCATGAGCCGGATGGCGACGGTGGTGAAAGACTTGAGTCTCATTTTGAACTCCTTTCCAGCCACTGGGGCCGGCGTGAAGCGTGAGTTTCAGAACTAGACGCCAGCGAGCGAGGCATCCAGGGCTTCGATTAGTTCGTTGACAGTGTCTTTCGTCGAGTTGAGCATCAGCCCGGTGCGGATGACGTTGGCGTAGAGGCCGCCCTTGCCGATGAGGACGCCGCGCCGCTTCGTCTCCTCGAAAACTTTAGCGACCGACTGCGGGTCCGGCTCCTTCGTCTCGCGGTCCTTGACCAGCTCTATGGCCTGCATCAGCCCCATCCCGCGCACGTCGCCGATGACCGGGTACTTCTCTTTAAGTCCCTCCAACTTCTCGCGGAAGTAGCCGCCCACCTCGGCCGCGTTGCGCTTCAAATCTTCGTCCTCGATGACCTTGATGACGGCGAGCGCCGCGGCCATCGAAACGGGATTGCCCCCGAAGGTGGAGAAGGTCAGGCCCGGATATGCGTCCGCGACCTCAGGCGTGGCCGTCGTCATTCCGATTGGCACACCGTTACCCATCCCCTTGGCAGAGGTAATGATGTCCGGCTCCACGTCCCAGTGCTCTATCCCGAACCACTTGTCGCCCGTGCGACCCCAGCCCGTCTGCACCTCGTCGGCGATGAAGAGTCCGCCGTGCTTTCTGGTGATTTCGACCGCGCGCTCGAAGTAGCCGGGCGGCGGGACGATGAAGCCGCCGACGCCCAGGATGGGTTCAGCCATGAAGGCCGCGATCTCGCCCGTCGTCGTCGTCATAATCAACTCTTCGAGGTCGTTGGCACAGGCCAGCCCGCATTCCGGGTAGCTGAGCTTGAACGGGCAGCGATAGCAGTAGGGCGCTCGCGCGTGGACGATGCCGGGTATCTGCGCGGGCAGGGCGCGCCAGGTCGAATGGCCGACAGCCGTCAGTGCCGTGGCGGAGCGGCCAGAGTAACTGTGGCGCAGGACGACGATCTCGTGGCGGCCCGTGGCGAGCTTGGCCGCGTGGATGGCCGTGTCGTCCGCCTCTGTGCCGCTGTTGGTGAAGAAAGATTTTTTGAGCCGGCCGGGCGTAATCTGCGCGAGCTTCTCGGCCAAATCCCCCTGCGGCTTGTTGGCGTAGAGCGTCGAAGTGTGCGCGAGCGTCTTGACCTGCTCGATGATCGCCTCGTTCACTTTCGGGTTCGCGTGCCCGACGCTGACCGTCAGCACTCCGCCGAAACAGTCCAGGTAGCGGTTGCCCGCATCGTCCCAGACGTACATCCCTTCGCCGCGCACGAGCGCGAGCGGCTCCTGGTAGTAGGTCGCGACCGCCGGGAAAAGAAACTCTTTATGCTTGCGTATGATCTCGGATTGCGCGGTTTGCGGTTCGGCAGTGCTCATCAACTCTTCTCCTGTAATGAAAACCAGCTCGTTGAAATTGAACTTCTACTGACCAGCCTCAAGACATGGCTGGGTGGCGGCGTTGTCGGCTGCCCGTCGCGCCTCTTCGTTGGCATTGGCACTTGGCGCAATCTTGTGTGTGACACAAATCTTGCTCGCGGTAATCTTGCTCACCGTCAGGTATGAAGTGCCGGGCTTGGTAGAATCTTCCGGATTGCTGAGGTTGTAGCGCACGATCAATGCGATTGGCACAATCTTGCCGCCGCGCCTTTGGACACGCCATTCGGCCTTCTTCCCGACAAAAGAGAAGCTGGAGCCAACCACATTCCAGAGTTCGAGCGAGTGCTTCTGGCCGCGTGGGGTGACGACGGTGATGTTCTGGCGTATGTCGCCCTCTTCCACCAGCAGCTTATAACCGGCGACGCCGGGACATTGCCCACGGTAGTAGCCCGCGCCGGAGGTGTCGGATTCGAGCGTTCGACACTGTCGCCCGTCGAGGTTGGTGTAGATGCTCTGAGTGGCCTGCGCCGCAGCAGTCGCCGCACAGGCAAGAGTAAGCAAAATTGCCGGCAATATAACCTTCGTTCGCATCGATGAACTCTCCTGATGAAGTCTGGGCCTGAATCAGGCCATCATTTTCGCCTGATCCTGACTAATAGAGATTGCCTTCACGCTTGCGACCCGTGTAGTCCACGTAGACGACTTTCAGGTCAGTGTAAAAATCCAGCGCGGTTGAACCCTGTTCGCGGTCGCCGATGCCCGTGCCCTTGATGCCGCCGAAGGGGATGTGCGCCTCGCCGCCCGTGGTCGGCGAGTTGATGTGCGTCATGCCCGTCTCGATCTCGTCAACGAAGCGGAAGATGCGTACCGCGTCGTTGGTGAAGATGGAGGACGAGAGGCCGTACTCGGAGTCGTTGGCCACGCGCATGGCCTCGTCAAAGTCCTTGACCCGGAGCACGGAGAGGACCGGGCCGAAGACCTCTTCGCGCGCGATTCTCATGTCCGGCGTCACGCGGTCAAAGACCGCCGGGCGCACGAAGTATCCTTTATCAAGGCCCCGGCCTTCGGCCCGCGTACCGCCGCATTTGAGCTCTGCGCCGTCTTCGCGACCAATGTCTATATAGTGGAGCACTGTCTTGAACTGGCTTTCATCAACGCTCGGCCCCATCTCGGTCTGTGGGTCGTAGCCCGCGCCGATTCGCATTCCTTCGGCGCGCCTGACGATGCGCGAGACGAACTCGTCGGCGATGTCGTTGACGACCACGGCGCGGCTCGTCGCAGTGCAGCGCTGGCCAGAGGAGCCGAACGCGCCCTGTGCGGTTGATTCGACCGCCAGGTCAAGGTCGGCATCTTCCAGCACGATGACCGGATTCTTGCCCCCCATCTCGCACTGAACTTTCGCGCCGCGCCGCGACACCTGCTCGTAGAGGCGTATGCCCACCTCGTTCGAGCCGGTGAAGGAGACGGCCTTAACCGCTGGGTGATTGATGATTTCATCTCCGGCCTCGGACCCGGAACCTATGATGAGATTGAGAACGCCTTTCGGAATCCCCGCTTCCTCAAAAATCTCTGTGATGCGGACGGCCGTAGCGGGCGTGAGACTCGCGGGCTTGAAGACGACTGTGTTACCGGCGACGAGAGCGGGGGCTATTTTCCAGACGGGAATGGCGACGGGGAAATTCCAGGGCGTGACGCAGGCGACGACGCCGAGCGGCTGCTTGATGGTGTAGGCGAAGTTGGCCGGCAATTCCGACTGAATCGTTTCGCCGTTGAGGCGGCGCGACTCGCCCGCGCAAAACTCCGCGACGTTGATTGAGCGCTGAAGCTCGCCGCGCGATTCCGCTATGGTCTTGCCCTCCTCGCGCGTTAAAAGCTGCGCGAGTTCTTCCTTCTTCTCTTCCATCAGGCGCGCGGCGCGGGCGACTATCTTGCCGCGCGTCGGGGCTGGCGTGGCGCGCCATTCGCGGAAGGCGTCGCTGGCGGCTTCGACCGCGCTGCGGGCCTCTTCGCGCGTCGCCTGCTTGATGGTCCCGAGCACGTCGTCCGTGTTCGCCGGGTTGATGTTCGTAGCCTCACGGGATGAGACTGATTCCAACCACTGTCCGTTGATAAAATTGCGATAGATACCCATAGGCACATTCATTCTCCGCCGGTTCTCGAAAGGTACTTTTTGCAAGCCGCCGCGGGCTTCACGATCTCTTTTAAGGGAAGGTTGTCTCTAGGGTTGACCTTCTTCGGGAGCAAGCTGCCGCTCCAGACTTGGGTTGTCCTTGACGCGGCATAGTATACCAAAAGCAAACCGTCCGACCAGTTCTTTTAAGGCTCAAACTCAAAATTAGTCTGGACCGCAGGCTGTTCGCAGGGTAAGGGAAGGGGAGCACGGGCGGGCGGCAAAAATGGGAGGCGCTCAAAGACCCTTGAGCACCTCCCATTGCATAGCCGTGGCACAGAAAGGAATGTAAAGTTGCCGCGGCTAATTCTGTCTTCCGAGCGATTCTAAGAAAGGAGCAACCTCCTACTGCTTCCCGGCCACGATTGTTCTTCCTTCGTTAAGCTCGTCGAGGAGCCTGGCCGCCGAAACCTTGTCGATTGCCTTGAGCTGCTGGTACTGCTCCAGGGCCAGCGCGCGGTCGCCCTGCTCCAGGTAGGCCACGGCCAGATTGTGATGGGCCTGTGCCAGGTCCG
>DATEMM010000120.1:0-2913 GCA_035275605.1 Pyrinomonadaceae bacterium | reverse complement strand
GCGTTTACAGACAAGGCATCATTTATTCAAGCGGGCAATAAGGAGACACTTTCAAGCGCAGCACTCATAGTCCTCTAAACAGTCTGAAACTCGGGCTCTCAAATGTCATGGGAGCCATCGCACTTAAACGTCGCCGCCAGGAGAAGGCCCGGAAAAAGGGCTCGGCCCCGGTCGAGTGGTCGCAGACTTCATGGGGGCAGAGGCTTATCAAGTCCGCGACGCTCGTCATCGCCCTGCTCTGCACGGCCTCAATCACCCTGGCCGACATCAAAATCACTACGAAGAGCAGTACGGGCGGGCAGAGCATCACCAGCACGACCTACTTCAAGGGCGCGCGCCAGCGCACGGAAGGCATGGGCTACACCAGCATCTACCAGTGCGACCTTAAACGCGTGATTCAGATTAACGATAAGACGAAGACTTATCTCATCGCGCCCTTCGCGTCTCAAGAGGGAGCGAAAGGCGCGGCCAGGCAGACGCCTGCGGCTGGCACACGGCGGGGCGGCGTCATCACCTACACCACCAGCAGCGTGGACACGGGCGAGCGCAAAGAGATTCTCGGCATGACGGCCAAACGCATCAAGTCGAAGACCGTAGTCGCGGCCTCGGAAGGCGCATGCAGCTCTATGAACATGGAGATGGAGACCGACGGATGGTACGTGGACCTTCCCGCCGGTTTGAGCTGCCCGACGGACGGATCGGCCCAGCCCAGCTTCGTGGAGCAGTCCGACTGCGTAGACGAAGTGCGCTTCAAGACGGAGGGCGTGGCCAGAACCGGCTATCCAGTGATGACGACCACCAGCATCAAATTCAACACGCCTGGAGTGAGCATCCCCACCTCCACGTCAACGCAGGAAGTGGTTGATGTCTCCAGGGCCGCTGTGGATTCATCGCTCTTCGAGATTCCGGCGGGCTACACGGAAGTCAAGAGCATGCAGGAACTCGGCAGTCCCTATTAAGACGAAGTCAGTTCGGCGCAAGGAGCGAATCGCATTCAAAGGCCCCGACGGGGGAGACACAAGCTGTCGCCTCCGTCGGGGCTTCAATCTTACTTGTCCGGCATCCTCACCTTTCCGGCATCTCGCCGGGAGATTTCACGTATCGCCTTCATAAATTTGCCTGTGGAGCAGTCACGGGAAGACGAAATTATAGGTAATGATGGTGCTGACTTTGATGGGCTTGCCGGAGATCATGGTCGGCGAGAATCTGGCTTGCCACGCAGCCCTCTCCGCCGCTTCCATTAACAAAGGATGACCGCACAAGGGTTTTACCCGAATGACTTTTCCAGCCTCGTCCAGGAGAATTAAGACCGGCACCATCCCGGACGCTCGCGCGGCCTTTGCCGCTTCCGGGTAAGGCGGCTTCGGCAGCGAGATGAGCCTGCCCTGTAGGATGCTGACTTGTCTCACGGGCTCCTCGTGATAATTCAACAGGTCCGCGGCAGGGTTGAGCCTGTAGACGGTTTCTAAATAATCGATGTCTTCCTGGGCGTCTGCGGCCAGCTTCGTGCGCCCGCACGGCGCAACCGAGGGCCGCGCGGCAAAAAGAGTCCTCCCGGCGAATACCAGGTAACGCTGCCCGACCTTAAAGTCGAATGGACGCTGAGTGGCGCTGCCGAGCGCCTCGACTTCAAGGCGTTCGGCCTGCTCCCTCCGGTACGACTTTTCGACGACGAAGCGAACTATCAATTCAGGTTTCAACTCACCTGGGCCAGCGCGCCGCGCAGCCCTCCCGCGCGGCCTGCGGTACGGCAGGACTTCTGTCACGCGGCCTATGAATATAGAGTTGAACCCGGCCCAGAATTCGTTACAGACCGCCCTGGGCTCGGCGCACCCTTGTGCCGGAACGACGTGGGCCAGCCCCTGGAGCAGGACGAGCGCACAGGCTAAGGATGGCGAGCGTTTCCTCATGCTTAGCTCTTATAAAAGGGGCCCTTATCTCTGCAAGGACGCTTTCCAACAGGGGCAGGCGGGGAGAAGTCACTGTCAGTAGTGCAGGGTCAGACTGCGAACTTAAGAGATGTAAAATTACAATCGCGTCTGGTTCCCAGTATTATTTGGCCCACCCGCGTCTCGGATCATCCGCCGAACTCTGTGGAAGGTCGGTTGAGTAAATCCATCCGGACATTCGGGATGAATATTATTGACCTGACTTCTAGGCAACAAGTAGAATCGCGGCTCTTGATTGAGTCTGTTGGAAAAACCCACCGATTAATGTTCTATCAAGTAAGCTGATTCCCTCACTTTCCGAAGCGTTCTCTTCTGGGCCAGTGTGATACTGCTTTGGCCTGAGGATCAACGCGCATTTAAGAACCGCCCAGACTTCTCTCACGGTGTCAGGCGGACTGTGATTTATCAGTCTAGCGTCTACGTTCACTGAAGGAGAGTTTGAATGCCATCCCCCTTTCGCCCCTTGCGCCGGACGAGTGTCACGGCGCTGACCCTGGTCGTCATCTGCGCGCTCGCCGCGCTTGTGCTCACGAAAGGCCCAATCAAAACCGCGCGGGCCGGCAACACCTGGGAAGTCGATTTGAGTTACCGCAGCAGTTCGTGCATCTCTGATGATTTGCGCTGCGAGAGTCTCAAGGACGCGGTCGCGGCTGCGGAGAGCGGCGACACCATCAGAATCAGGGCTGGCCGCTTCGACGCGGAGAATGACATTCTCATCGAGAATAAGAACCTGACGATCATCGGCGCGGGCCAGCCCAGGACAATCTTCCTGCCGGGCGGCAACGGCTCCATCATTGACGAGACGAGCGGCACCTGGATTACTGCTTTCAACAAGTGTCCGAACTGTTCCGAGTTGACGAGCCTGGGCCGCTTGCTCAGGATCAAGAACAGCACCGTCTCGATCTCCGGGATGTGGATCACTGCCGGCGGGAGCAACGGCGGCAACGGCGGCGCAGTGCTCAAC
>DATEMM010000119.1:0-2891 GCA_035275605.1 Pyrinomonadaceae bacterium | reverse complement strand
AATCGAAACGCCCGCGTCACTGTATGAAATAGGTTTCATAAAAACAGTACTGAGTACTAAGTACTGAGTAAGAGGCTAAAGCTTTTGTCTTTAACTCAGCACTCAGTACTCATCACTTCTTTCGTTGTCTCGGCGGTGGGCCGTAGTCGCCGTAGGTGATGAAGCCGGAGCTGGAGGAGTCGTTCTTTTCTCCTTCGCGCCCGGCCCAGAGGTCGCTCTTGGTCTCCCTGGCGGTCTTCACCTCGTAGAGCTTGCCGTCCTTGACCTGCCCCGTGGTCGTCACGGTGATCTCGCCCTGTAGGTCCGTGCGATAAAGCTGCTTGACGCCCGCCGCTTTCAGTCGATTGAGCACGTCCTGGTTGGGATGGTTGTAGCGGTTGAACTCGCTCATGGAGATGATCGCGGCCTTCGACTGCGGGTCGTCGGCGCGAAAGACTCGCTTGAGAAAAGCCTCGGAGGTCGCGTACTTCGAGCCGTGGTGCGCCACCTTGAGGATGGTCGCCTCCAGCGGCGCCTCTTTCCCGACGAGCCGCTCTTCCGTCTGCTCCTCAGCGTCGCCCGTCAGCAGCATGGAAAAGTTGCCGTAGTCCAGGCGCACGACGATGGAGTTGGCGTTCGACTCGTTGCCTTTGCGGCTGGCGACTATCTGCTCTCTGGTGAAGAGCGGCGGGATGGGGGCCAGCACAGTGATGATGGCCCCGCCCCCTAGGTCGATCTTCCGCTCCGGCTCGGCCTTCTCGAACTTCGCGCCCGCTTGTTCGACCGCGCCCTTGAAACTGTTGTAAGCCTTGACGGGCGGAAGCTCAACCGCCTTGCCCTGTCGGGCGGGAGGTTTGGCAGGGGCGGGCTGCTTTTTACCCTGCTTCTTATCGTCGCCTTTGCCGGCGGCGGGCGCGTTTGCCGCGGCCACTTCCGGCGGCGGGAAATCGTTATGCAGCACCGTGCCGACCTTGAAGCTGCCGAAGACTTCCGCCGCGCCGCCGATGTGGTCCGGGTGCGCGTGCGTGGCTATGAAGTAGTCGATCTGCTGCACGCCCTTGAGCCGGAGCGCCTCGACCACCTTCTTGCCGTTCTTCTCGTCGCCGGCGTCTATGAGCGCCACCTTCTCCGGCCCGATGATGAGAATGGAATCCCCCTGGCCCACGTCCAGCACGTGCACGCGCAGCTCTTTGCCGGAGGGCGGGGGCGGCTGCTTCTGCCACCAGGGCAGGACGAACTTGTAGCCGACGTAACCCAGCGCGCCGAGGAAAGCCACCAGCACAGCAATCGCGCACCCGCACCCGCCTTTACTTCGCGCCACTGAAATATCCTCTTTCGTAAAAGTGCCAGAACGTCAGAGACTGTTCAAAGTAATGAAGGAATAACCATAGAGACACAGAGCAGAAGATTTCAAATTAAGGATTTGAGATTTGAGATTTCAAATTTGAGATTTGAAATTTCTAAGTTTTCTCCGTGCCTCTCCAGTCTCTGTGTCTACTTCTAAGACTCTTAGAGCTTGTAATCCTTCTGCCCGCCTGCGCCGTCGCTTTCGGCCAGCTTGTCCTGCAATTTTTTGACGCGGCCAGCCGCCTCGTCGCGCGACCCCTTGTCAATCGAGATCGTGATGCGCAGGTGGTCGCCGCCGCACGCGCCTTCCGGCAAAAGCTCAAGGGGCACGTCCAACTGCGTCTTGCCGTCGTCGCCAATGAGCAGCACGGCCATCTTATCATCTTCGATTCGGTCTATCTCCGCACGGCTCTGTTTGGATGCCGAGCGCTTCTGCCCGCTCTCTTCGCTCTCAGCCATACGCTTTCTCCTTAAGATGTCGCCGCGCGACAACTCTTCCTAGCGTCTCTCACCTGCGGCCGGCCGAGCGCCTGGACCGCCCTGGCGATTCGCCTGCGTCCTGGTTCGTCGTGCGCCCCTCCCACAAATCCGCGCCCGGCTCCATCTCCGTCCTGATCTCGTAGCCCGCCCCGCGCGACGTGATTGTAATCTCGCCCTGCAAATCCGTCCGGTAGAGTTTCACGCCCAGCGCCTTGAGTCTATCGAGCGCGCTCTGGCTCGGATGGCCGTAGCGATTCTCAGCACCGTCGGAGATAACGGCCGCCTCGAACCCTCCCTGCCGCAAAAATTTTTCCGAAGAGGCGTAGCGCGAGCCGTGATGCCCGACCTTGAGAACCTTTGCCTTGAGATTCGCGCCAGCCTTCATCAGGCGCTCTTCGGTCTCTGCCTCGGCATCGCCCGTCAGGAGCATGGAGAAGTCGCCGTAGTCCAGGCGCGTGACGACCGAGTTGGCGTTCGGCTCGTTCGCGCCCGAGCGCAACTGGTCTTGCGTGAAGAAAGGCTGGATGGGCGCGAGCACCGTCAGCACGGCGTTTCCGCCTAGGTCGAACGTCTGACCTGGCACGGCGGCGATGTACTTGGCCCCGGTCCCTTCAATCTCGCGTAGAAAGTCCTCGTAGCTCTTGGTCGGGTGCGGGACGCGGCTGTCCAAAACTGCGCTCACCTTGGTGCGGCGCAGGACCTCGTCCGCGCCGCCGATGTGGTCCGCGTGCGAGTGCGTGGCGACCATCAAATCAATCTGCTTCACGTTGTAACGCTGCATCGCGTCGAGCACGACGCGGCCCGTGCCGGGCGGCCCAGCGTCCACGAGCACGGTCTTTCCCCCCGGCGCGATGATCAAGATGGAATCGCCCTGCCCGACGTTCAGGACGTGAACCTGTAGCTCGTCGCCGGACGGCGGCGAGGGCGAGGGGTGCGGCTCCCGCTTATTCAAATATCGGACGAGGAGAATCCCCGCGATGATGAGAAAGACGCCGACGATGACGAGCACGACGAGGGCACGACTCCCGGCACGCGCCTGCTGGTCTCGCGGCGGCTGGGGAGGCAGTGGGGGCCTGGGATTCATT
>DATEMM010000118.1:0-14000 GCA_035275605.1 Pyrinomonadaceae bacterium | reverse complement strand
ATAAAGCCGTCCGGCCCTTCGGCCACGTCCCGAATCCGCCCGTACTGCCCGTCGAGCAGTCGCTCCTGGCTGACGACGCGCCTCCCGTCGAGCACGACGCGAATGAGCGTCTGCCCGCGCAACCCGCCGAAGAAGAAGTTGCCGCGAAACTGCGGAAACGCTCCGCCGCGATAGAACATGCCGCTGGCGGGCGCGACCGCGGGCGTGTATTCCAGCAGGGGCGATTCCAGCCCGGCCTTCGACTCCTTGTGATGAATCTCAGGCCAGCCGTAATTCTTTCCGCGCTCGACGATGTTGACTTCGTCGCCGCCGCCAGGGCCGTCGAAACCCGAAGGTCCGTGCTCGGTCTGGAACATTAGGTTCGTCCCAGGCTGCCAGTCCAGCCCCTGCGCGTTGCGGTGCCCCACGCTCCAGATTTCCGGCCGCGCCCCTTTTTGCCCGACGAAAGGATTATCTTCAGGAACCGTCCCGTCGTCGTTGAGGCGCAGGGTCTTACCCGAAAGCGAGTCCATCTTCTGTGCCAGCTCGCGGTTCGTCGCATCCCCTGTGGTGACGTAGAGCTTGCCGTCAGGTCCGAAGCGCAGGCGGCAGCCAGCGTGATTGGGCGCGGCCAGGATGCCTTCGATAATCAGCTTCCTGTCCGTCAGTCCTGTGCCAGTCTCGCGGTAACGCGCGACGCGCACATACTGCTCTCCCCCCTGGTTGTAGGCGTAGGCTAGATAGAGCAGGCGGTTGGAGGCGAACTGCGGGTGCAGGGCCAGGCTCATCAGGCCGCTCTCGCTTCTGGCCTCGACATCCGGGATGGTGGCGAGCGGCTCTGCCCGCAGCTTTCCGTTCTCTATGACGCGCACCCTGCCGGGACGCTCCGTGAAGAGGATGCGCCCTTCGGGAGCGAAGATGATTGACCAGGGAACTTGCAGGTTGCTGGCTACCGTTTCGACGCGAAACTGCACGGCCTTATCCGCCGTGCTTGAGACTTCGCCCGCGCCTTTACCCGCGGGGGCCTGACCGCAGGCCAGCGCGAAGCTGAAAACGATAATCAAACAGAAATAGAAAATGCGCCTCATTATTACTTCCCTCCTGGTTGAGTGTCTCTCAAGCCCTAACAATTGAAGGGCAGCGAATGGGAAATCTCGCCGCCCTTCCATGCCCGGATTAACTTCCCTGCTCTATTAGACGCAGGTCAGTGCGAAATGTATTCATGCAGGAGCTTTAATTCGTCTCCCTGCTCGTTGACTTCCACGCGCAGGATGTCGCGCATCGAAAGCATCCCGACCCAGCGGTCGCCCTCGACCACGGGCAGGTGGCGACGGCCGATTAGCTCCATTCTTTCCAGCGCCTCTTCGGGCGTGTCCTTCGTCTCGATGACGGCCTGCACCTGGCTCATCGCCTCGCTGACCTGAAGGCTCGCAGGGTCGCGCCTGGGGAGGACGATATTATTGAGCAGGTCACGCTCCGTGATGACCCCAATTAAGCGGCCCTCTCCGTCGAGCACGCAGACGCCGCCGACCTTGCGGCCAGCCATGTACTGGGCGGCCTCCAGCACGGTCACATTTTCCCGCACGGAATATGGCTCGCGGTCACGTATTACGTCACGAATGGTAATCATGGCCCGTCCTCCGAATTTTTGTGAAAAAGCGTCGCGCGCATTATAAAGCAAGCCGTATTTCTCTGTCTTTACTCAAAGAGCGCCCTTTGAGCCGACGGGCGGCGGAAGGTCGTCCGCGGCGCAGCCTCATACGTCCTGCGCTCCTCCTGTTGATTAAACCCTAAGCGGCGGCAGTAGAGGCGAAAGAGCCTCGCCTGCGCCTCCCAGTATTCGCCCTTGCCGCGCATGCGCTCGTTAAACTCGCTCGAATTCAACTTGCCCTCACGGGCTTCGCGTATGCGATTGAGGACGCGCTGCGCCTTAGTCGGCAGCTTTTCATGCAGGCGCTGCTCGAAATAGTCCGCAACGCTGCCGGGTAGTCTGAGCATCGTCATAAAGGCTTGCCGCGCGCCCGACTCTTTCGCGCGCGTGAGCAGTTGCGGGATGTCGAGGCTTAAGCCTGGGATGACCGGGGCGATCCCGATTCCGACCTCGATACCTCTGTCCGCCAACTCCTTCATGGCCCGAAAGCGCGCTTCGGGAGAAGGCGCGAACGGCTCTACGGCCCGCGCCGTTTCGTAATCCATGAAGGGGATGGTGAAGAAGACGCTGAGGCTCGCCTCGCGCGCAAGCTCCGCAAGCAAGTCCACGTCCCTGCGTATGAGCGCGGACTTGGTGACGATGCCGACCGGGTTGCGAAACTCCAGGCAGACCTCCAGGCAGCGGCGCGTCAATTTGTAATTCGCTTCGAGCGGGACATACGGGTCCGAGGTGAAGGAGAAAACAACCGCGTCGCCCCGCCAGCTCCGGCGCATGAACTCTGCGCGCAAGAGTTCCGGCGCTCTCACCTTCGCCACAATCTTGCGCTCGAAATCTGTGCCAGCGCCGTAGCCCAGGTATTCGTGGGTCGGGCGGCTAAAACAATAGGTGCAGGCGTGCGCGCAGCCCCTGTAGCAGTTGACGGAATAATCGAACCCGACGTCGGGGCTCTGGTTATGCGTGATGATCGAGCGCGTTTCGGTCTCCTCAAAGACTTCGACGCGCGCCTCCGGCGGCTCGCCGAGCCATTCGACCGTATGCGTCAGCCAGGGATTGGGCGGGTTTTCGACGTAATGCATACCAGACTATATTAATCAGTATCTAATTTTAGGCGTGTTGACTTACACGATGCCGCGCGGCAGCACGGATTCGATGCTGCTCAGGAAGACGTACACCTGCTCCTGCTCGCCGTCCGCGGTCGTCACGGAGAGCGCCACGTAGTCGTTGCTGATTTCCGTGATCTTCCCTTCGTAGATGCCGCCGGAGATGGTCTTGATGTCAACGGACTGGCCCCTGTAGCGCCGCAGCATATTCTCAGCGTCATGCATGCCCATCTCGTCCCAGCCTCCTTACAGTTCAGTCTTTGTCCGCCCACGTCACGAAAAAGAACCTGTACTTGTCCGGGTCTTCCAGCGTCAGGAAGCGCCCGCCCCATCCCTCGTCCGTGGGCGGGGCCAGAACCAGGCCGCGCCCCTTCAATTGCTCGTAGTAAGCATCAACGTCCTCGACGCCTATGAAGAAGTGGCAGCCGCGCCCGCGCCTGAGCATCGTCTCCAGTTGCTCGACCAGCGTGAGCTTCAAGCGCCCGGCGCTAAGGGTCGCCATCGGCGGCTCGGATTCGGGAGTGTGCGTTTCGAGTCGGAAGCCGAGCCGTTCCTGATAGAAGGCGACGGATTCCTCCAGGCTGTTAATTTCCAGGAAAAGCAGATCGAGTCCGGTGAAGGTCATTCGCGCTTCTTGGTCACATTAACCGCACATTAACCGCTCGGGTTTACCGTAGAACCAGATAAATTCCGTAGCCGCCGCCCAGGACTATTGCCCAGAACATGACTTCCAGCGTCACGCCGAACCAGCGGCGTGCGGCGCGCTGCTCGTCTTCAATCCGGCGCAACGCCCCGTGGGCCATAATGAGGCCGACGACCACCAGGCACGTCGCCAGGATGGCCAGCGGCCAGAGGAACCAGATCCACTGGAACCTGACGAGCAGGGCCAGTACTAGCCCCGCGCCGATGAAAAGCAGCGCGCCGAGGCTCTGCCCCGCAGCCGCACTTACTTCCAGCGGCGGCGAAGTGTGAATTTCATGGTCCGGGTCCGCGGCGGGCTTTAGCCGCTCTGCATCATAGGCCTTCCGCGCCTCCTTGTCCCTCAGCACGCCGTAAGCTTCGTTGAGGGACTTCATCTCTTCCTCGTCGCCGCCGCGGTCCGGGTGATGCCGCACAGCCAGGCGCTTGTAGAGACGCTCTATGTCACCGGGCGACGCGTCCTCCTCCGCGCCCAGGATCGAGTAATAATCTTTCGTCGAATCGTAGAGGCTCATCCGGGTCTCTGGATTGTAGATTTGCGATTTTATATTTGCAATTCAAATCGGAAAGCAGAATTACCACAGAGGCACAGAGACACAGAGAAGGAGATAAAATAGAAGAAGGATAGTGGTTCAATTAGAGAGATAATTAACAGGGATAGGCAGGATGAACAGGATAAAGACAAGGCAGGTTAATTAGCTCTTATTTCTTTTATCCTGACAATCTCTGTCCATCCCTGTTAATTTTTCCTCAGATCGAACCACTACCAGAATAAGGCACGGCTTCCATTATTTCATTCCTGAGTTTTTCTCCGTGCCTCTGTGCCTCTGGGCCGACCCTTCCCATCTGCGCCCGTGCCTGTGCTACTCTTACGTCAAAAGGCAGGTTCAATAAATCTTGGCACAGACATTCGACCCTGGCGACGATCTTCTCTTTCAACTGGAAAGCGGCTTTGGCCTGCTGCGCGTGCTGGCCGTCGAAGAGCGAGAGCACGAGGGCACCGTCTGGCACCTGCTCGCTTACGAAGAGCTATTCCCGGACGCCGAGACGGCGGAAGCTGCACTCAGCGCGCCCGGCTCGCTTCACGTGCGCAAAGCTCACATGGCGCTGACCGACCGAGCCTTTGAGCGCACTCCGGCGGCTCGGCTCGGGAATCGCCCCGTCACGGAAGAAGAACTATCGGCCTATCGCGACTGGGTCGAGAACAAGGGCGCGGTCTCGGACCGCTCGGCGCTGCTGATGCTGGGCCTGCGATAAGCGAGCCCCTAAATTATCTTTCCGATGATGAATAAGAGAAAACAAGCGGGAGAAGTCTTAACGCGCACGCTCGCCGCGGTGCTGCTCGTGCTGGCAGCTTCGGCGCTGGCGCTGGCCGAGCGGCAAGAGCGCACCGTGGATGCGTGGCGTCCCACACACTACGAAGTCGAGTTGACGCTCAACGATCAACTGACGGAGATTACGAAGGCGGAGACGGACGTCACAATCCTGGTGATGAAAGGGCCGCTCAGGACGATTGACTTGGACTTCGGCCAGATGACCGTGGACTCTGTGAGACTCGGAAACAGGCCGGTCCATTTCGAGCAGGGCAATGGTAAGCTCAATGTACAGCTCCCTGAGGCAATGGTCACGGGGAACATACTGACTATCTCCGTCGGCTATCATGGGCGACCCGCAGACGGATTGATTCTCGCCAGCGACAAGGCCGGAAAGCCCTCCGCGACCGGGGACAACTGGCCCGACCGCGTTCACCACTGGATACCCTGCCTAGACCATCCTTCCGCCAAGGCTACAGTCACCTTCACGGTCACGGCCCCGGCACGCGACCTGGTGGTCGCCAACGGGCGCTGGACGGCGACGCGCAACGACGACGGCAAGTTGACGCGCACGTGGAGCTACGCGGAGACGCGCCCCATCCCGGCCTACTGCATGGTGATAACCGTCGGCGAGTACGCTGAGCTTCAGCCGGTGGCGAGGACCGTCACGCCGCTCAACTATTATGTCCCGCAGACGGACCGCCCGGCGGCCGTGCAGGGCTTCGCGGCGGCCTCGCCGTCGCTCGAATTCTTCAGCGAGACAATCGCCCCGTACCCTTACGAGAAGCTGGCGCTCATCGTCGGCGCGACGCGCTTTGGCGGGATGGAGAACTCCAGCGCGATTGTCTTTTCCGGCGGCCTCTTCAATACGCGGCCGGACGAACCGCCGCTCTACGCCAGAGCGAAACTCAGGCGCGGGCTCGTCGAAGTCACCGCGCACGAGATAGCGCACCAGTGGTTCGGCGATTCCGTCTCCATCAAGACCTGGTCGGACCTCTGGCTAAGCGAAGGCTTCGCCACCTACTTCGCCGGTCTCTTCGTGGAGCGCTACGAGGGCAAGGAGGCTTTTCGTGACTTCATGCAGCGCGCGGCGGAGAGATACCTGACTTATGAACATGGGCGGCGCGCGCCGATTTACGATGCCGAGACGGAAAACCTGATGAAGCTGCTCAACGCGAACAACTATCAGAAGGGCGCTTGGGTGCTGCACATGCTGCGCGGGCTGATGGGAGACGATGCGTTCTTTAAAGGCATACGCGCCTACTACCTGGCACACGAGCACCGGGTTGCTTCGACGGAAGATTTGCGCGCGGCGATGGAGAAGGCTTCGGGGATGAACCTGAAGGAGTTTTTCGCGAGTTGGGTTTACGGAACCGGGCACCCGCGTTACGAAGCCTCTTGGAATTGGGACCGAGCGAGGGGCGGGATGCTCACCGTCAAGCTTAGGCAGACCCAGGAAGATGCGCCTTTTCTGACGCCGCTCTCCGTGGAGATTGTCACCGAGAAGGGCACGCGGCGCGTGACGCTCAAACCGACTGGCCGCGAGACGACCCACAGCTTCCCTGTCCAGACACGTCCCACGGAGATTCGGATAGACCCTGACGAAACGGTCCTGAAAGAGCTGACCGTGCGGCAGGCCGGCTAATCAAGGTCCGAACCTCTGGCGGTATTCCAGAGAGTTGAGGAAGCCGTTAATCATCGTCCGGTAATCGCCGTTCGTCTGGTTCATCGTCTGAATCCACTGCAAGTATGAAATATCAGCCGAGCGGCGCAGGTAGCCGAAATACTGCATGATGACGAAAGCCTCGTTGTAGTACTTCGTATAAACTTCCACGCTCTCGACCAGCGCCCTCAAGACCTGTCCCCTGCTCATCGTCCCGTTCGTCAATCCATTAATCCACGTCTGCCTGCTCCCGTGGTTTGGCAGCCCCACCGTGTTCAGGAGAGCGTTGACGTAAGCCGTCGGGTCGGAGAGCGAGCCGTAGAGCGTCCGGAAGTCTGCCCGCGTCATGAACTCATTAACGAAAGCCGCCTTGTTATCTTCCAACTGCTGCGGCGAAAGGAACCCGCTGACCTTCGCGAAGTCCGGCATGAATTCTTCGTAAAGCGGAATCTTACCCACCGCCGAATAGAAGCGATAGATGAAGTACCCGCGACTCTGAAACTCTTCGGAGCGGAAGAACCCGGCAGAGACTTCTATGCGGTCGCAGGGCTGAGCGACCGTGGTGCCGCAGTTGTTGAGAATATCCTGCCACCCTTGCAGGCCCGCGGGGTCGGGCTCTCTGCCCAGAAAATCTATGTACTGCTGCCGCACGAAGAAAGGCGTCTGGTCTATCGGATTAGGGCCCGCGCCGCCCGCTTCGTTGTCCGTGATGGTAATCGTGGCCGTACTAGTTGTGCCAAGATTCGCCCCGGCCGCGTTGCTCAATCTTAAAGTAAAGCTCTCCGTGCCGTCGGCTATGCCGTCGTCAACGAGCGGAATGAAGATGGTTTTCGACGTCTCGCCGGCAGCGAACTGAAGCGTGCCGGTCGTCGTCGCGTAATCGCAGCGCGAGGAGGCTTGGCCCGTCACGCTGCTGCACTGGTTCAGCCCGGAAGTATCCGACGTGGTGTAATCCACTCTCACCGCGCCCGCAGTGTTGCCCGTGCGATTGACAATGACCTTCGCGCTCCCGTCGGCCTCGCCCACCGTGTAGCCGGAAGCAGCGAGTTGCAGATTGTTGTTGGCGAAGATTTGATAGACGGCCCCGTTCGAGAGCGAGACGACGTAGAGGTTGCCGTCCGGGCCGGTCTGTATGTCTGTCGTGATGCCGAAATTCTTGCCGATCAGAAGGCTCTCGCTCTCCGTGATGTCGAACTTGTCCAGATTGTCCGCCACCCCGTCCTGCAAGCGCGAATCGGTCGGACTAAACTTTAAGCGGTCGTTCGACAGCTTCATTCGGAACAAGTACCCGTTGTAGAGCGTCGTGCGGGATGCCCCGACGAACATGTCGCCATTAAACTGCGCGCCGAGCGAATTGCCCCTGACGAAGCCTATGGGCGAAGGGGCGACCGCGTACTTCCAGCTAAACTCCGGCTCCCTGTACTCAGAGCCCGGCAGCATGTAGAGACGGGACAGCGCCTCGGCGGGCGTGTCCGCGATGAGCGTGGGCGACCAGCGATTCTGTTGGAGCCCGCCGGGGCGGCCCGTCTCAATCTCCTTGTACTGTTGAACTCGACTCGACGGCCCCATCACCTGAATCCAGCCGCCATTGAATCCCGCCGTGACGCGATTGATTTCATCAAAAGCGTCGTCGCCGTTCTCCTGCGTCCAGAGATTGCCCGACAGTGGATCGAAGGCCATCCCGAAGCCGTTGCGCACGCCGTAGGCGTAAACCTTCTTGATGTTCGCCGCCGCCTGACCCGTCAGATTCGTCGCCGCGTTGAAGAACGGATTGTCCGAAGGGGTCGCCCCGTCGTCGTTAAGACGCAGGATGACTCCGGTCAGGTGCGCGTCGTCAGGCTCAGGCCCACCGAACTGATCATCTGGCACAGGCCCGCCCGAAGTGATGTTTTGCAGGAGCCCGCGCCGTCCGTTGTCGCCGATGATGATGTAGAGTTTGCCGTCCGGGCCGAAGCGCAGGACGCCGCCGTTGTGATTGCCGCGCGAGGGCTGGCCCGCATCGGCCTGTAGCGCGCGAAGCCGTATGATGTTTCGGTCGAGCGTCAACGTCGCGCCGTTCCAGACGAAGCGGTCAACGCGGTTGCCAAGCAAAGTGATGTCGTCCGTGTTGCTCGTATCGACATTGGTGCTGCTCTCGGTCCAGTACAGGTAGACCCAGGGCGTCGCCGGGAAATTCGGATGCAGGGCGATGCCGAGCAGTCCGCGCTCGGACGCGTTGTTGACAGCTAAATCCAGGGCCGTCCCCTGCAACTGGCCATTGAAGACGCGCTGCACCTTGCCGGTCGCTTTCTCCAGGATGAGAAACTCGTCCGCGCCTAGAAACGCCATGCTGGTCGGCTGGTTGAGATTGCTCACGATTGTCTTGACCGCCAGATTCTGATCCAGAACGAGGGGGGCCGCGACCTGCGGGTCAACGACGGTGTTCACGCTGACCGTGTTGTTGGAGTTATCGGAATCCGCTTCCGTAGCGCTCACGCTCGCCGTGTTCGTAATCTGTCCGGGCGTGTTCGGCGTGACGTTGATGGTCACTACCGCACTAGCGCCGCTCGCCAGGCTGCCGAGGTTGCAGATGACCGGCCCGGTCCCGGCGCAGGAGCCCTGCGTGGTCGCAGCGGAGACGAAGCTCACGGTCGCAGGCAAATTGTCCGTGAGGCTCACGCTGGTGGCCGTTGCCGGGCCGTTGTTCGTGGCCGTCAACCTGTATGAAAGAGCCGTCGCGACGGCCGCCGGGTTGGGCGAGCCGGTCGCCGTCAACGAGATATCGGCGCTCGTCGGCGTCACGACTTTCAGGGAGACGACGGTTGTGTGCTGCGTGCTGCCGTTCGTGGCAGTCACGGTGAGCGGATAGGTCCCGACGGGCGTGCCCGCGCTCGTCGTCACCGTCAGCGTGGAAGATTTAGCATTCGCGTCCATGATGCTGACAGACGTCGGGTTGAAGTTGGCGCTCGCCCCGGTAGGCAAGCCGCTGATGCCGAGCGTGACCTGGCCCGTGAAGCCGCTCGTTGGAGTGACGGTGAGATCGTAAGCGGCCCCGCTTCCGGGCGCGACGGTCCGTGTGGCCGGGGTGGCAGTGACGGAAAAGTCTGCGGTGGCCTGTGCCGCCTGCGTCTGCGCGAACGTGAAATAGATGTAGTCGCCGGAGGTGTTGCCGTCGTTGTTGGCCTGATTGCCCGCGACGTAGAAAGTAACAGGCCCGACGTTCGTCTGGGGCGCGGTCCAGCTAAATGTCCAACTCGCGCCGCCCTGCTGGTTGATGAAAGTGCCGCTCGCGGTGTGCTCTATGTACTGGCGGCTCGCGCCCGGACCCTGGTTGTCCAGAACCTGTGTGAGCACATCCAGGTTTTGCAGGTTCCCTGCCTTGGAGTTTGAATCGTCAAGCGCCGTCAACTGGAAGCCCCAGCGCAGGCGCGTCGGGTCGGCGTTCGTGTGCGTGACTGTAATCTGGTAGGTCTGTCCGGGCACATAGGATTGCGGCGCGCTGATGCTGATGTGCCCTGTGCCAGCGTCTGCTTGCGGCAGGTGACACTCCGCGCAGTCGAACTCGCCCGGCGCGTGCGTGAACCCGGCGGGCGGCCCCGAAGAGTAAGCGTGAACTGTCCGGCTCGCGAAGTTGTCGGTGATTAAATAAACGGCCAGACCCGCTAGAAAGATGAGCAGGGCGAGGAGTTTTAGTTGATCTTTCTTCCGTCTCACAACAGATGGATTATTAGAGCGTGTCTAAAGATTAGCCACAGAGGCACAGAGAAGACGATTTCAAATTAATAATTGAAATTTGAGATTTGAAATTTGAGATTTGAAATCTAGGATTTGAAATCTGAATTTCCTAAGTTTTCTCTGTGTCTCTGCGCCTTCAGTGGCTATTACTTCAATGCCTCTTATATCAAAAATCCCAGGTTCGGCGTCGCGAAGCGCCCGATGCGGGGGAAGACCGTGGAAATCTGCGCCGACGTTAGACCGAACCAGTTGGAGAGCGTCGCGCCGAACTGGTCAATAGAAGTCGTCGGTATCCAGCGCCCGCGCGGGCCGGAGCCAGAGTCCGTGTCATCCGGGCCGCCGAGCGCCAGCGTCGGGTAGGTGCCGTAGAAATCGCCGCCCCGCACAGCGCCTCCCAGGATGAAGGCGTGGTTGCCCCACGCGTGGTCGGAGCCGACGGCTGCGGCCCCGCTCCCAGCGGGCTGGAAAGTGCGCCCGAAGTCCGAGAGCGTAAAAGTCGTGACCTGCGAGGCGATGCCCTGCACGACCGTTTCGTCATAAAAAGCCTTCATGGCCTGGCTGACCTGTGTCAGGAGCGCGCCCTGCCCGCCGATCTGCCCGCTGTGATTGTCGAAGCCGCCGAGCGAGCAGAAGAAGATTTGCCGCTTGAGGCCGAGCGCCGCCTGCGCCTGATTGGCCTTGATGAGACGCGCGACCTGTTTTAATTGATTCCCGAGCGTCGTGTTCGGGAAAAGGGTCGTTACCTCGAACGAGGCAGAGTTGCTCAGTGCCTGTGAGGTGACGAGCGCCTGATTGGTCACGTCGCTCGACGCCTTAATCAGACTGTGCTCCGTGTCGAGCACGCGTATCTGGTCAAATGCTCGACTGCGCGCGTCCGTTGACGGCGGAAAGGAATAACTGTTGAGGACGAGCACCTGGCTCAGCAAGGTCGGCGCGGGTGAGATGGCCAGTTGCCGTGTGCTGTAGCCCGTCGCAAAGAGGCTCGTGCCCGCGACCGAGACGATCATCGGCAAGGGGGCGTTACCGTTGACCCCGTTCATGGCGTCGGCTGTGCGCCCGCCCCAGCCCGAATCCCCCGGCGTATTCGAGACGGAAGTCTGCTGCTGCGTCACCTGGTCAGAATGCGAGAAGAGCTGATAGGGGCGCTTCGACGGACTGCTCTGGTACAGCGACTTGGTCAAGGGCTCTGTGAGCGTGCCGACGTTGCAGAGGATGGCCAGCTTCTGCTGGTCGAAGAGCGTTTTCATCTCCGGCATACCCGGATGCAGGCCGTATTTTACGCCGCCCGTGCTGATGGGCGAGATTTGCTGAAGGCTCGCCTGCGAGATGGCTAGCTGCGACGCGCCGCGAACGGCGTTGTAGCCGCCAGTGCTGTTGTAGCCGTCGTAGGGGATGACGGTGTTGTTGCCGTCGTTGCCGCCGTTGAGGAAGACGCAGACGAGCGCCTTGTAATCCGTGACGGCGCTCTGTGCCAGCGCGTTAATCATGCCGAAGCGTTTGAGGCTCGCGGCCATAGCGCCCGCGCTCAGGAGCGCGCAGCCCGTGTGTCGTAAAAAATCTCTGCGTGATGGTGCCATCGTTGTTATCTCGCTATCTGGTACTGGGAAGAACTGGCGACGAGGTAGAGTGCCATACGAGCGCGCGACAGGGTGTTGGTCGCCGACACGCTCGACACGGCGGTGATGATGCTCGCCTTCATCCCCGGCGACATCGTGCCGTGCAGGAAGACGCGGTCAAGCTCGTTGGCCAGCGCCGTGGGGTCCGAGGCAATCGCCGTCAGGCTGGTCAGCGCAAGCTGCGTCCCGGTCGGCGCGTTCGTGCTCGGGGAAATCCCGTTGTAGATGATCGTCTGACAAAGGTTCGCGCGCCTGAGCGCCGTCGTGGTCGAGAGGATGCCAAACTGCGGGCCGGAGAGCGTCGTGCCGGGGATAACGTAGTCGGCCGGGTAATAGTTGAAGACGGTCGGCGAGCGGAAGACGTCCTGATCCAGGTTCGTGGAGTTCGGATTAAGGTAGCCGTCGCTCGTCGCGCTGGAGCCGCGCAGGATGTTCGTGATGTAGAGCGCGGGCTCACGCAAGCGTCCGAAGTTCGGGTCCGTCTTGGAATCGCCGCGCGCCTCCGGGTCCAGGAGAATAGCCGTCACGACCGCCTTCAAATCGCCGCGCGCGCCGGAGCATGGGTTGTCTGCGTAGAGGCCGGCGCAGTTGTTATTGAAGACGCGCGCCACGCGCTCGACGTAGGCCGGGCTCGGGTTGCTCGTGACCAGGTGCTGTATGAGCTGGCGACCGATGAAGGGACCGACGTTCGGATGGTTGAAGATGTTATCGAGCGCGGCCGCCAAATCCTGTGTGGAGTTCTGGCCCGCGGGCAGCACTGCTCCGTTCAAAAGGACCTTCTGCGCCGTGTCGTGGTTATTCTCGCTCGTCACGATCATCGGGTCCTGGTAGTTGAAGACGTTGTAGGAGACGCCGCCGATGACAGTCACCTTCGGGGCAGCGAGCCGCCATCCCGTAAAGACCCGCGCGAAATTGGTAATCGTCGCCTGGTCGTAAGTCGGGATGCGGTTGCCCTGTGCGTCTAGCTGCGGCGTGCCGTCCAGGTTCAGCTTGTCCAGGCCCACCGAGAAGAGCTGCAAAATTTCGCGCGCGTAGTTTTCGTTCGGGTTCGAGCGCGTGTTGTTGAGCATGTCCAGGTAAAGGCCCATGCCAGGGTTGAGCGTAATCTCCTGTAGAAGCTGCCGGTAATTTCCGAGGGCGTTGCGATCAATCGTTTGCAGGTAGGCAGTCATCCAGCTCGGCTGATCCACTTCCCTGCCGGAGACCACCAGAATCTGGTGGAGCGCAAAGGCCACGCGCTGGCGCAACTGATCATTGCTCGCGAGCGCGTTCTGGAAGAATTTGAGCTGGAGCGGGTACATCGAATAGTTGTCGCGAGAGCAGGTCGCGGCGCTGCCCGTCGGGCACCCCTGTGCCTGATCCGTCGGCATCAGGGTCATCGTCGGGTAGCTGGAGATGGGTGTGCTGAACTGCTCGTTGAGGTAAGCCCTGAAGCCCATCCCCTGCACGCGCGTAATCTCGCCGGGCGTCGGGCCGAAAGAGGCTTGCTCCAAAAAGCGTACCGTGTCGGGGATGGTGGCCGCGCCCGTGAAAGGTTTCGGGGTTGGCACAGGAGTGGGCTGCGGCGCGGGCGGTCCGGGCGCTGGCACAGCCACGGCCCCAGGGTCATCAGGCGGTCCCCCGCCCATGTGGCCTATGGCGACGCGGGCGCGATTGCTCGACATGCCGTGCAGATTAATCCGAATCAGCACGTCGCCCACGTCCCCTATGTCGTCGCTCAGGCGCACCGTCACCTGGCTCATCCACTGGTAGTCGGGAACGGGCGTGACGTCTTCGACCTTGAAAGCGTAGTGGCGTTTCTGCGAGTCCTCCGCGTCCACCGTGAGGGCGTTTGCGCCCTCGCCGGCCAGCAAGTCCAGATTCATGGCGAAGAGGACGATGCGGTTGCGCGTGTCGGCGCTGAACGGGACGGGCATGTCGAGCGAGAAGGGCTCTTTTCTTTGCGTCACCGACTCGAAGGCGACGGCACGCGTGGAGCTGGCCTCGGTCAGGAGCGTGGGGCCAGCAGCTTCAGCCCGCGTGAACGTCCCGCAAAATAGAAGGATTAAGCAGACACCCGGCCACCACTGTAGGCGCACGTGTGAGCGCAGGGGAAGACTCTTTCTCATAAAAGACTGCTCTCTTTAGAAAGTCACCGCGAAAGAACTGGATGAGGCTGTTTTTAACTGGATAAGCTTGAGAGGGGCAGCCTGTGTGAAACGACCAGGTAGCTCCCAATATAGCACAAATCTTCGTGCCGGAAACTTAAAATTTTCAAGTAGTGAC
>DATEMM010000117.1:0-6579 GCA_035275605.1 Pyrinomonadaceae bacterium | reverse complement strand
CGGCGCCCGCAGGAACTGTCCACGGAGGAGTGCCTGGACCTCGTCCGGCAGATGGCACGGCTGGGAACGCGCGAAGTGACGATCATCGGCGGTGAAGCCTACCTGCGCCGTGACTGGCTGGAGATTATTCGTGAGATTCGTGCCTGCGGTATGAACTGCACGCTCCAGACGGGTGGGCTTCACCTGACCGAAAAGCGAATCCGCGAGGCCGCCGCCGCGGGCCTACAGGCCGTCGGGGTTTCGATTGACGGCCTCAGTGATTTACATGATGAGCTTCGCGGGGTGAAGGGCTCGTTCGACGCGGCCTTCTCCGCCCTGCGTCATTGCCGCTCCCACGGAATCATCACCAGCGTCAACACGCAGATTACCGCGCTCGTCCTCCCGCAGTTACGAGAGCTGATGGAGAGTTTCATCGAGGCTGGGGTCAAAAACTGGCAAGTGCAGTTGACGGTGGCGATGGGGCGGGCCGTGGATCACCCGGAAATATTGCTTCAGCCCTACGAGCTGCTGGAGCTGATGCCGCTCCTGGCAGAACTCTACCAGGAAGGAATCGAGCGGGGCCTGCTGATGCAGCCGGGCAACAACATAGGATACTTCGGCCCCTACGAGGCGCTGTGGCGCGGGGCCGGTGACGAAACTATTCACTGGACGAGCTGCAACGCGGGCCAGAACACCATCGGGATAGAGGCGGACGGGACCATCAAGGGCTGCCCCTCGCTCCCGACCAACACTTACAGCGGGGGCAATATACGCGACCTCACGCTCGAAGACATGTGGCGGAACGCCCCGGAAATAACCTTCGCGCGCGAGCGCACCGCAAACGATCTGTGGGGCTATTGCCGCGGCTGTTACTACGCGGACGTTTGCCGCGCAGGCTGCACCTGGACCGGCCACGTCCTCTTCGGGCGCGCTGGCAACAACCCGTACTGTCATCACCGCGCGCTCGAACTTTCGAGCAGGGGATTGCGCGAGCGCATCGTGCGCGTGGAGGAAGCGCCGGGCGAGCCCTTCGACCACGGACGTTTTGAGCTGGTGCTGGAGACGGAAGCGGGCGAGCCTGTCTCTGCGCTCTCGATGTCGGCAGCAGCGAAGCCCGTTCAAATCACTTCTTCCAGAAAGCGAAAGGCTGGAGCAAGCAAGCACGCGGCCCCAGGCTTTTTTGAACAGTTGGTTATTTGCCGCGGGTGCAATCGCCACGTAACGGACGGCGCCGTCTCCTGCCCGCATTGCGGGGGAAACGTGAAATCTCTGGAGCGAGCTTACCAAAAGAGCTTTCGCGCGGCTGAGCGGGCCTATGACGACCTGCTCGGAATCCTCGGCCGGTCTCTCTAAGCTTATCTAACTTGCCTGCCCATTAGACCCCGTAAAATCTGAGGCGGAACTCGTCGTTGAAGGCGAAGATTTCGGCGCGGCGGTTCGCGAAGGTGCGCGACTGGTGCAGTAATTCGGGCAGTCCGCCGCGCTGTAGATTCAGGCCGTAAGCCTGATTGTAGAAGAGGGCTGTCAGTTGTGGGTTGAGGCGGTGCGGCACGCCGTAGCGAATCGCTTTTAGCGCCGCGGGCGCGAACCCGACGCTGCGGCGCGGATTAATTATCTCGATGGTGCGCTCGAAGATGTGTATGCGCGTCACGAAATCCCTGAGCGCCAGGTCGCGGTGAACCAGCGCGTTTGCGACGCCTTCGCTGATCGCGCCGCGGTGATAGTTGGCGCGCGCGATGACCGGCGCGTCTCCCACCTCGGCGGCCGGGAAGCGGCGCGGGCGCGAGTCCCACAAATCGCAGTAGCGTTTGATGAAGCCGAGCGCCGATTCATAAAGCGTGTGCAGGTTGCCCGTGAGCTGTGTGCGCTCGATGACGGGAGCCTGCGTCGTCTCTCCTGCGAAGCGCGTGGCGACTATGGCGGAGCGCGGCAGGAGGTTCGCGACGCGCTCGTCCTGCCCGAAGAGCAGGAGGGCCGCCACGGTCGGGACGGTCTCATTTCCGCTCGCGCTCGCCAGCAGCAGGTCGCGCTCCAGCACTTCCTTTGTGGGATAGCCCAGCACGCTCGCCTCGTCGAAAGCATCACCCTCGAACTCTTTGACAAAGCTCCAGAGGTGCGCCTCGTCTATGTCCGCGAGGGTGGCCCCGATGGCCGGGACGTTCTCGTAGCGGTAGGGGCGCGCCTCGTCTATCAGGGACGACAACTCCTCGCGCGAGGCCTCGCGTTTTTCCGAGCCGACGCGCATGTAGAAGCGGCCGTCGCGCGTCCTGTAGGGGCGCGTCTTGCCGACGACGTCCAGGGCGACGATGCGCCGCCCGTTATCGAAGGCGACGCGGTCAATGAAGGGGACGAGCGGAGGCTGTATCTCTTCGCGGCAGATGCGGACCAGCTCCTCCTGCACGCTCTCTGCGTCGTCCAGGCCCTCGACTCTCATCTGGTCGTTGACGCCGAAGACCATCAGGCCGCCGCCCGTGTTGGCGAGCGCGACGATGCCCTGGGCAATCTTCTCAGTGTTCGAGAGCTTGACCTTGAGTTCCAGATACGTGTCTTCGCCGCCACGGACCAGGCGCATCAGCTCCGTGCGCGAGGTCTGCGGCGCGGGGATGTTGTAGAGGTACTCTCCTAAAGAGCGTTCCGTGGAGGGTTCGTGTCGCTGGTTGCTGCGGAATTTTCTGCGAGCCATTTGTGTCTGGACGGGGCTTGCGCTTCCCGCCCGGATGCGACGATAACTTTAATATCGCATCACTGGAATAAATTTAATTAGCCACAGAAGGCGCGGAGACACAGAGGGAACTATAGGAAATTCAAATTTCAGATCTCAGATTTCAAATCTCAAATCTGAAATTGTTGACTTGAACTTTTCTTCTCCGTGCCTCCGTGCCTTCTGTGGCTATCAATCATCAGTTTTTGCGCTGACGGCTTCGAGGATTTCCTGTTCGCTGCGGGCCAGCGCGCGTCCCTGCCCCTTAATCAGGAGCGCGTAGAGCGCTACGGCCACGGCGGCTAACAGCGCCAGTGTAGCATACTTCACGGCGAAACTCTGCGCGTAGTAACCGGCGACGACCGCGCCGAGCGGCGGGGCGGCCAGCGCCAGCAGAATCGGAATCAACAGAAAGCCCGTCACGCCCGAAGCGTTCATGCGCTTGCCAAATTGCAGGCGCTTCGGGAAACGAATCGAGAGCCAGTTGCCGATGATGGCGAAGCAGGCGGCGAAGAAGACGAAGCTCAGCGCGGCGAAGGCCAGGGCTTGAAATGACAGATCGCGAAAGACTAGTTGATTGACCAGGAGCAGCACCGAGCAGAAGACGAGCGCGAGAAACCAGATGGTCAGATTCTTTCCCAGCAGAATCGTGCGCCTATCCACGGGCGAGAGGATGAAGGCGCGCATCCCGCCTCCCTCGTAGGCGAACAGGTTACACATCAGCGACGAGAGAATCAGGAAGACGTAGAGCACGCCCGCCGCAACCAGCAACCCCTCCGCGTATGCCGCAAAGCTATTGAGCGAAAGGGCCGTGTCCGGCGGCAGAGTGCTCGTGCCGCCCGCGCGGCTGCCACGCGCCAGCCTGATGCCGATTAAGACCAGAGGCATGAGCGCCATCATACGCAGTTGAGCGTTGCGCATGGCGTAGCGCAACTCCTTCTCGATGACGGCCGAGATTTGCGGCGAGAGAAAGGGGAGCTGCCAACCCGTGTGCTTCGCTTCGACAGCTCGCGTTGCCGGACGGACGCGCGCTCTTTTCGCTCCACCCGCGCCGAGGGCCGCGCGGCGCGCGATCAGATAAGTGACGAGAACCAGGCCGAGCGTGTACGCAGCCAGCACCAGCAGGGCCAGCGCGTAAACGCCCGCGCCCCCAGGGCGCAAGCCTTCGGTCAGAGCGAGGGCCGCTGCGCCCGGCGGCGTCCAGCGCAGCCCGCTGAGTTCTCCGCCGTGACGCGAGATGTAGACGGCGAACTCGCCGACGAAGGCTCCGCCCAATCCCACCACCACGCCGATGAGGGCCAGCAAAGTCTCGCCGCGCGTGCGCCTCTTCTGCATCAGCGCGCTCAAAGAGGTCGAGAGCCATTTGGCGATGCTGATGCCGCACAGGAGAGCCAGCAACGCTGCGAAGAGGGCGAGCCCAAGGTTGTTGAGGCCGAAGCCCGCGCCAAGCGAGACGGCGATGATGGTTGGGATAGCGAAGATGGAGCCGATGCTCGTCAGCTCGCTCAGAAAATCAATCGCGAAGAGCTTGCGCAGGCTGATAGGGTAGAGGAGCAGGCGGCCAGGGGTGAACTGGCTGCCGCCGCCAAGACTCAAAGGGACGGTCGCCCACATCAAATAGAGGAGGGCGAAAATCATGAAGAGGATCATGAACCCGGACTGCAACATCTTGCGCACCTCCATCGCCTGCGGGTGCCCAGGCGGCAACTGCGCGAGGAGGTGTTCGGCCGCGCCCGGCGACAGCACTCTGTAGACGGCCAGGCCCAGGACGACCGCGATCAGCAGGGCGAAGGCGAGGGCCACCAGCGTGCCGAGGATGGAGGCGATACGGCTGAGCGCGGCCTTACGCGACCGCATAGCGTTGCGAAACAGCGTCCACTTCAGCCAGACGAGTGCGGAGAGTTGGCTCATCGAGTCTGGAGTCTAGTGAGTCCGGAGCCTGGAGTCAAAAAGCGCGGGAAGCATGTCAGAAAGCCGTAAATCGTCAATGATAAATCGTGAATAGAAAAAGATAGGAAAAGAAAGGCCGTCTTTAGACCCCGAAGAAGACCCCGAAGGGGTCAAATATGAAAGCCAGGGGCAGAGCAAACCGCAGATTTGCGTCGCCCCTGGATAATGGCACACAAGAATTTCGACCCTGAAGGGGTCGCATATTCAAGGTTGAGTATGCGACCCCTTCAGGGTCGAAATCATTTCTGACGTTATTCCAGGGGCGGCGCTCACCTACGGTTCGCTCTGCCCCTGGCTATCATATTTGACCCCTTTGGGGTCTAAATCCTTTTCTTACGCTATTCGAGGGGCGACGTGCTGCGCACTTGACCCTGCCTATTTTATTCGACCCCTTCGGGGTCTAAATCTTCAGGAATGCTTGTACAATGATCTGGAAAATGTCTTCAGACTCCAGACTCCAGACTCCGGACTCCGGACTTTTCGCCTACGTGGGCCTCGGCTCGAACCTGGGCGACCGCGCGGGAAACCTTTTGCTGGGGGTGCGCGGGATGCTCGACGCGGGGCTCGTGGTCACGCGCCTTTCGGCCATTTACGAGACGGAGCCGGTGGACGTGCGCGACCAACCCTTCTTTCTCAACATGGTGGCCGAGCTTCGCGTCACGCTCTTTTCGCCGGAACAGATGCTCGCACGTCTGCTGCGCATCGAGTACGCCCTGGGACGCAGGCGCGAGATACTGCGCGGCCCACGCACGATTGACCTGGACCTTCTGCTTTACGGACAGGAGCAGCGCAGCACAGAGTTTCTTCAACTCCCGCACCCGCGCCTGCACGAGCGCCGCTTTGTGCTGGTGCCGCTCGCCGACCTCGCGCCAGAGCTTTCGCACCCGACGCTTCAACAAAGCGTCCGCGAGCTGCTCGCCGCCATTCCTGACCGGGGTGATGTCCGGCGCTGGGACAGCAACCACTTCAGCGAGGCGACATAACGGCGGCATATAACGCCAGCAGCGCACACAGTAAAAGCACGCTCCCGCCTATCGTGAACAGCTTCTTTCGGAGCGCCTGGTTTTTAGGGGGGAAGTGCTCACCCAGGGCGGATTGGTCTAAGCCGAAGGCAAGGAGAAAGAAGATGGCGCTGACGACGACGAGGAAGACAAACAGCAAGATGCGGTTCATGTGCGCATTTTAATCCAATCAGGGGGCTTGGCAATATCTTTCGCCCACCAAACCTTCCCGCGGATTTCGTCCTTGCTTTTCACCGGGGCTGGCCTATAATTACGGCCTTGCATCCCTGCAAATGAAGACGTAAAGCGCACACGAGCGGTGACTACTGGTAAAAGGGTCGCCGCCTATCTGTTTGGAGAAAGAGTTTCGTTATGGCTTATCTCAAACCGCAGCGCCCGGAGAAAGTGACCGCGCCGTCTTTACGCGCGAGCAAGGAACGTGGTGAGCGTCTCGTCTGCCTGACCGCTTACGACTACACGACCGCGCGCATCGTTGACGAAGCGGGCATCGACATCGTGCTCGTCGGCGACAGCATCGGCAACACCATGCTCGGCTACGGCAACACCGTGCCCGTCACGCTCGACGAGATAGTCATGCACACGCGCGCTGTGCGGCGCGGGGTGCAGCGCGCCCTGCTCGTCGCCGACATGCCCTACGGCTCGTTTCACACGGGCGAGGACGAGGCCGTCCGCAACGCCCTGCGTTTGATTAAGGAGGGGGCGGCCGAGGCCGTCAAGATGGAGGGCGGGAGCAAGCGCGCAGCACTCGTCAAAAGGCTCGTTGACGAAGAGATTCCCGTCATGGGCCACATTGGGCTGACGCCGCAGTCCGTGAATCAACTCGGCGGCTACCGCGTGCAGGGCAAGACGGCCGAGACGGCCCGCGCTCTTTTGGAAGATGCGCATGCGCTTGAAGAGGCAGGGGCCTTCAGCATCGTGCTCGAAGTC
>DATEMM010000116.1:0-3017 GCA_035275605.1 Pyrinomonadaceae bacterium | reverse complement strand
CGGACACGAACGGCGACGGCCAGCACCAGGAGAGCGAGCCTTCTGTGACGCAGACCGGGCAGTTGGATCCGCGCGGCGGGCAGTTCCCGATGCTGCTGCGCGTGCAAATACCCGCGAGCACGCCCGACCGCCAGCAGTTCTCCTACAACGTCGTAGCGAGGTCTCTGTTGAGCGGCAGGGTGGCGAGCGAGGCCAACACGGTGCTGACCGTGGCGACGCCGCGCGTGCGCGTGCGAACAGAAGAGATGACGGACACGGCCGCCTCCGGCGATACGATCTTCTATCGCTTAGTGCTCGTTAATGAGGGAAGCGGATTGGCCAAGACCTTGTCCGTGGTCGAGACGCTGCCCGACGCCCTGGAGTTCGTCAACTCCGACCCGGCGCTTAGCGCTCAGGACGCGCCCGGCTCAGGCCAGAGGTTCACCTGGAGGGTGACGGAGTTGGCTCCCGGCGACACGGCTGTCCTGCGCGTGGCCATACGGCTCAGGCCCAATTTGCCTGCCGACGCCACGCTGACCACCAGGCACTCGCTCAGCTATCAGGACACCAACGGCAACAGCTACACGGGCCAGTAAAAATGGTCCGCGGCTGAGCATGCATTCCCGTGTGAGGGGCGGCACTTGAGAAAGGGCCGCCCCTTTCTTTTACCGGAAGAGCGAAGATGGAGAAGGCGGTCGCGCCGCGCTCTAGAGCGCGCCTGATAAATTTCCTGGTCGGCAAGTCAATTCTCGAAGCCCTCTTCGTGGGCGTGCTCGCAATCGCTTTCTACCTGACGGCGTTCACGCCCTTCTTCCGCGGCTCGCTTGACCTGGCCGACGCGCACAGTGTCGCAGGCTGGGCCGTCAACCAGGCCGACCCGCAATCGCACGTCGAAGTGCAGCTCTACATCGACGCGCGCTTCGCCGGCAACGGCATGGCCAACGTGTCGCGGCCTGACGTGCAGGCCGCCGGCCGTGCCGCGGACGAGAATCACGGTTTCGTCTTCGAGACCCCGCCGCTGGCCGAAGGGCAGCACGAGGCGCGCGTCTACGCCGTACACGCGAGCAATGAGGGCCAGCGCCGCACCCTGCAACTGATAGGCAAGCCTCTGACGTTCAGCGTGACGGCCGCTGAGTCTAAAGAGTAAAACTTAACTGCACAGAGATTTTGAAAGTGATGACGGTCGAGACGAAAGATGAGAGGCGCGATGAAGACCGAGCGGCGCGTGATTGGACGCTCCCGCTCTGGGAGATTGCGTCCGTGACCTCTTCATTCCTGATCGCGGAATGGATGGTCTTACCCTTTGCCGGGAACAGTAAACTCGTCGCCGCAGTCCCCGTCGGCCTCGCCTTCGCGCTGATGATAATTTCGCATCGCGCGCACAAAGAGACTGCCAGGGAGTTGGGCTGGCGGCTGGATAATTTCTGGCAGGCCGCGCGACTGCTTTTGCTGCCGATGCTGGCGGGCGCAATCATCATCGTCGGCGTTGGCGCATGGCTCGGGGGCCTGCGCTTTGATGGCCGCCAGATACTGGAGTGGGCTCTGTGGCTTCCGCTCTGGGGATTGATGCAGCAGTACGTTTTGCAGGGCTTCGTCAATCGCCGCGCGCAAAGCTTGCTCGGGCGAGGATACAAAAGCGTCCTTCTGGTCGCGCTCGTCTTCGCGCTCCTGCATCTACCGAATCCGGGGCTGGCGCTCGCCACCTTCGCGGGCGGCCTCATCTGGGCTTACGTCTATCAGCGCGCGCCTAACCTCTTCGCGCTGGCTCTGTCGCACGCCCTGATGTCCATGCTGCTGGCCTGCTCGCTTCCTCCCTACGCCATTAACAGCCTGCGCGTCGGCATCAAATATTTCGGCTGACCCTCCGGGCCACCACGTAAATCCTGAAATTCCCGCGCCAATGTAGGCACACTGTTAATTTTTGTGCTGTACGTGTTGAACAATGATTGCTATAATCCTCTCGCCTTGCAAGAGAGCAGGTCGGGCGGTCGCTGCCGCGAATCCTCGAAAGGGGTTTTGCGGGAGAGGAAAGTCCGAACACCACAGGGCAGCGAGCCAGCTAACGGCTGGGCATCGGGCACAGGGCGTAGAGCGCGTGCGGCTTTTGGTCGCAACCGTAGCTTCCCCTGGCCTGTTGACGACAAGTGCAACAGAGAAAAGACCAGCCAGCGGGCTTTCTAGTCCTTGAGGGGCGAAGGAAGTTGCGGGTGATGGGTGAAACGGTGCGGCCCCTTTCGGGGCTTAATGTAAGAGCGCACCGGCGTCTGTGGTAACACAGGCGGCCAGGCAAACTCCTCGCGGTGCAAGACCAAATAGGGAGGCGTCAAATAGGGCTGCCCGCCCGAAGCCGCGCTCTAACAAGAGCGCGCTACGACCTCCGGGTAGGTCGCTCGATCCAACCGGCGACGGTTGGGCTAGATGAATGATCGCCACTCAGGGGGAAACTCCGGAGTACAGAATTCGGCTTACAGACCTGCTCTCAAATTGCACGGCCAAAAATCAAGACTCACTTAACCCGTTTAGTTTTCCAATCGTAATCCAGGAAGCGGAGAGGCGCATCTAAAGATGGCGAACCGAAAAGGGGTTTTCATCGGCGCATACGTGCCCAACCAACTCAAAGAGGCTTTACAACAGCGCGCGCGTGCAGAGCACCGTACACTCTCGCAGGAGATCACGCGCATTCTGGAAGAGGCGATCAGGGGCAAGCGTTTGCCGCCCGGCTTCATAGACCGGCGGGGCGAGAGTTCCGGCCCGCGACGGCGTGCCACAGACCCTTTGCCGCGACGCCGTGACGGCGACGTGCCTTCCATAGGCTCCGACCAGACCGCCTCGGGCGACGATTAAAGAGCGGTCGGTCTCATCAACCTAAATTACCGCGCGGCGCGCGCCCTTCTCAATCGAGAGGGCGCGCGTCGCCTTTTATAATCCGATTTGCTAAACTCCCCGAACAAAGTAAGCACAGTTGTTGCGGGAGAGAGCTTGAAACTTCTAATCGTCTTAGGCGTCTTCGCCGTTATCCTTTTCCTGGTCTACTTGCG
>DATEMM010000115.1:0-6540 GCA_035275605.1 Pyrinomonadaceae bacterium | reverse complement strand
AGCCCCGTAGGGGCGACCGATTCAGTCGCCCCTACGGGGCTCATAATATTTATGGGGCTGGTTCCCAGGGCTGAAGCCCTGGGCTATTATCCGTCGCCCCTAACGGGGCTGTTCACTGCTTACTGCTCACTGCTCACTGCTTACTCATCACCTTCTTTACCCTCATTCGCATCCCGTGTTTCGGGCGCAGCGTGATGACGGGCAGCGTCTCGACTTTGTGGCCGGGGACGAGGCGCATGTGCCAGTTGCGCGCGAGGGCGGCGATGAGCAGGATGCCCTCCATCCAGGCGAACCCTTCGCCGATGCAGCGGCGCGGGCCGCCGCCGAAAGGGAAGTACGAGAATTGTGGCCTGGACTCGCGCGCAGCAATCGTCCAGCGCTCCGGGTCGAAGCGCTCCGGCTCCGGGAAATACCGCGCGTCGCGGTGCGTCACATATGGGCTCAGCAGCACGAGCGCCTTTGCCGGAATCGTGTAGCCGCCGACTTCGTGGTCGCGTAGCGCCAACCGGCCAATCGCCCACGCCGGCGGGTAGAGCCGCATGGACTCCGCCAGCACCATCTCCGTGTAACGAAGGCGCGGCACGTCCTCAACCGTCGGCTGCCGCCGCCCGAGCACCGTCTCCAACTCCTCGTGCAACCTGGCCTCGACCTCCGGATGCTCTGAGAGCAGATACCAGGTCCACGTCAGCGCGTTAGAGGTCGTCTCGTGCCCGGCCAGAAAGAGCGTCATCACTTCATCGCGCACCTGTAGGTCGGACATCTGCCCGCCGTCCCCCTCTTCGTCGCGCGCGCTCAGGAGCATCGAAAGCAGATCGCCGCGGTCCTCACCGCTCCGCCGCCTCTCCCCGATGATGCGGTAGATGGTCGCATCGAGCCGCTCTTTAGCTTTCTGGAAGCGGCGCACGTGGGGCAAAGGCAAAGGCAGCTTTTCGAGCAGCTCCGAAAAAGGCATCAGGAGGAAATCGAACAGCTCCATGACGGAGGTCAGGGCCGCTCCGATCTCGTCGGCCTCGGATTCCACGTCCGCGTCGAACAGAGTCTTCCCGACGATGGCGAGGGTGAGGCGCATCATCTCCTGCGAGATGTCTAGGGTCGCGCCGTCCTGCCAGGTGGAAGCGGTACGCGCAGCGTAGTCCGTCATCACGGTCGCGTAAGAGGCGATGTGCGCGCGGTGGAAGGCCGGCTGTGCCAGACGCCGCTGGCGACGATGAAACTCACCCTCGCTGGTCAGGAGCCCTTCGCCGAGCAAGCGCTTGGCGCGTTGCAGGGCGCGCCCCTTCATGAAGCTCTGGTGATGCGTGACCAGCACGTCTTTGACGTGGTCCGGGTGATTAAAGAAGAAGACGTCCTGCGGCCCGAAGCGAAAATAGACTACGTCGCCGTGCTCGGCGGTCGCGCGCTGTAAGTAGGCCAGGGAGTCGCGGCGGAAGGCCGCGAAGTTGCCGCCGAGCAGCCTGCCTTTCGGCCCAGGGGGATAAGTTAGTGTCGCCAACCTGTCACTCCTTCGATTGCGGAATGCGGATTTCAGATTGCGGATTGAAAAATAACTCTACCCTTCCTGAATCCGCAATCTGAAATCCGCACTCCGCAATCCAGTGGCTTGCCCTTCACACGCTCGTGTGATAGTGATGGAGGACGCGAGTGTGTAGCGTACCTGTTAGACGCAAGGGGTGAAGGTTTTGTCTTTAGAATTTGCCGTTGAATATCCATGTGCTTTGCGCGCGCGCTACTCCGAGGAGCACCTGCGCGCGTGGGGGCGTTTGAGCAATCTGCACACGCGCCTGACGACCGGCGAGGAGCACGCGCCGAGCGAAGACAAGGTGCGCTTTGTCGAAAACGCGCGCGACGAGCTGGAGCGCACCCAGGCCGAGACGACTGTCTGCGACGCCTGCCCCGCGTGCCTGCCGCGCGAGACGGCCGGTGAGGGCGAGCTGGTCGGCTGCCTGGGCCGAATCACCTACCCGGTCGAAGCGCAGTTCGAGAAGTTCCTGGCCGACCGCGTGCAGCTCGCGCTGGACACTCTGGACAAGGAAGACCAGCCGCGCCTGCTGCGCATCCTGGTCGATTCGGAATCACCATTCGACGGCGAAGGAACGAAGGAGCTGCGCCGCGTCACCACGCCGCAGGGCTTGCGCTTTTTCGAGCTGCGGTTGCCGATTAAGCTGACGCGCGAGGCGGCGCACCTGACGACAGACAATCTCTTCGACCTGCTCGGCGGCTTCCGCTCGGACGACTCTTCCAGGACGACGTACACGAGGGAGTTGCCGCTGGCCGCAACCGCAGACTACTATGACTTCCTGGACTATATGCTGCGCAACGACCTCTCCGAATCCGAGCGCTCGCGCCTGCACGCGCGAAGCCGCAACTACGCGCAGTTCCTCAGACTGCTCGCCGCGCTCGAACGCGCCGAAGCCCTCAGCGCGCGTGTGCTGATAGATTAAAAGGTATCTCGAACGGCTCAACTTCTTCAGCCAAACGAATAGCCCGGCCTTCGTTTTCGCCGCCTCGTAAATAATTGCCACAAATTTTATCTCCGCGGGGTTCTACAGGTGAGATGCGCCTGTCGGCCTGATCATCGGACTTTTAAGCTGAACGTCTGATTAGATTGAACAATTCCGAAACCAGACTCGTTTTTTTGCTTTATGAAAAAAATTACCTCGCTTTGCTCTCTTCTACTTTTCTGCGCGCTGAACTCTTTGGCCCAGACCCCCGCTCCGGCCACCCTGGTCGGCAGTAGCGGGAACCAGATCGTGAGCCCGCAACCCTCGCCCTCGCCCGCGCCGCCGACAGAGACTCTGAAGTCAAACGCCGCGCAGCCCGCTTCGCCATATGCGCGGAAGGATGCGCCCGTGCGCATCCCGCGTTTTGAGACTGCGCCCGTGATTGACGGTAGGCTGGACGACGCCATCTGGCAACATGCAGCCCTCTTCGGCGAGTTCGTCCAGACCAATCCGGGCGACAACGTCGCGCCGACGCACCCGACAGAGTTTAGGATGGGCTACGACGCGAAGAATCTCTACATGGCGTTTCGCGTCATACAGGACAGGAGCACTGTGCGTGCGACCGTCGCGCGGCGCGACAACATTTTCAACGACGACTACGTCCTCGTTCATTTAGACACCTTTAACGACCAGCGCCAGGCGTACCTGCTCTTTTTCAGCCCGCTGGGGATACAGGCCGACGGAACTTTCACGGAAGGGCGCGGCGAGGATTACAGCCTGGACATCGTGATGGAATCGAAAGGCGTTTTGACCGAGGACGGCTTTACCATCGAAGTGGCGATTCCGTTCAAGTCCCTGCGCTACGAAGCGGGCAAAGATAAACAGTGGGGGCTGCACATCAACCGGCGCGTCAAATATAAGAACAACGAGTACAACTCCTGGATGCCGACCAACCGCAGCATCTCTGGCTGGCTCAACCAGGCCGGACACATTACGGGTCTGGAAGGAATTGAAACGACGCGCCAGCTCGAAGTTAATCCGAGCATCACCTTGAGCGAATCGGGCCGCCGCACGCGCTTCACTTTCGACGGCGACCCGGCGGGCCGTTTCATCAACGAAGGCGTCAAAGCCGAGTTCGGGACGACAGCCAAGTTCAGCCTGACTCCGACCATTACGCTGGATTTCGCCTACAACCCTGACTTCGCGCAGGTGGAGGCCGATGCGCCGGTGACGACCGCCAACCAGCGTTTCCCAATTTTCTTCGCCGAGAAACGCCCGTTCTTTCTGGAAAGGATAGACATTTTCCGCAGCGGCCTGGACGTCGTGAACACGCGTGCGATTGTTGACCCGGACGTGGCGGTGAAATTAACCGGCAGGCGTGGGCGCAACACTTTCGGCCTGCTCTATGCTTCCGACAACGCGCCCGGAAACTACTCGAAAGACGAGCGGCAGGGTTTATTGGAATGCCAGCAGAGACGTATTACGGACCCGAGCCTCTTTTGCGGCATAGAACGATTCGTCGATAAGAACGCCAGCATCGGCATCCTGCGCATCAAACGGGACGTCGGGCGTCAGCATAACCTGGGATTCTTCGCCACGAGCTACAGCTTCATAGAGCGCCATAACAACACCGCGGGCTTTGACGGGCGCTTCCGCCTCAGTCCGAAAACCGTGACCGAGTTTCAAGTGCTCGGGACCACCTCGCGCCGCAATTTTTACGACGCCGATCTTGATCAAACTCTGTACCGCACTGGGAACGGGCTGGGCTACAGGGCATTTCTCGAACGCGCCGACAGAAATCTCTACATGAATTTTCTGGCCATCGGCCGCTCGCCGGATTACCGCGCCGACGTGGGCTTCACGCAACGCTTCGACACGAACTACCTGGGCTCATACATCAGGTACGAGACCGACCGCGACCGGAAAAAGTTTATCATCTATAAGCGCGTTCAGAACTCGACCAATATCAGCTACGACTGGCGCGGGCGCTCTCAGTACGAGATTACGGACACTTCGGGAATGCTGGCCTTGCAGCGCCAGACGTTTGTTCAGCTCGGCTTTCAGATGGGTTACGAGCGCGTCTTTGAACACGAATTCGGCGCGAACCGGACGGCCACACGCCAGGGCGCTTTCTTCGGACCAGACCCCGAGCGTTCGGCTCCTTTCAAGGCCGTGCAGGGTTTCATCGAAACCACGCCTAACAAGCAGCTCTACGCCTTCTTCTTCGTTGACCACACGTGGGGGCTGATGGAGTATGACGGTGGAAATGGGCCGGACTACCCGCGCGTCAGCCGGGCTGCGCGGCTCGACCCGAACAATGGTTTCGATCCGGGGCCGGGCAATCAACTATTCATCGATTCGAGTTTCCGTTACCAGCCGACGACAGCGTTCCAGACGCAGTTGAACTACAACAAGAGGCGGCTGGTTCGCCACGACACAGGGTTGGTGGCCTTTGACGATAACATCTTCAGCTCTCGCTCGACGTACCAGTTCTCTCGCAACACGTTTGCCCGGCTGCGCCTGGACTATTCGACTTTGAATAAATACCTGCGGCCGCAGTTCGTCCTGGGCTGGACGCCGAATCCAGGGACGGCCGTTTATGTCGGCTACAACGACGACGTGAGGTATAACGGCTACAACCCGTTCACGGGACGGTTTGAGCCTGGCTTTCAGGGGAATGGGCGCAACTTCTTCATTAAAGCCTCTTATCTTTTCCGTAAGAGTTTTTAAGAGGAATGCTCGTCCACAATCTGTAGCTGGCGAGGCGTTAGTGGCCTATAACTTTCCTGTGGCCTGGGCCGAGGGTTTGTCACTCGCATGCCCGTTGATGAGGAGTTCGGTCGTGGTGATTGTCTATGCGGTAATGGCGTAATAACTCAATCTCCGCTCTCATCTGCTCTCGTTTCAGGAAACGCTCACAGTAGGTTTTCTCAATTGGGCGGTCGCAGTCATGAATAAACAGATCACATGAATTAGCAGCCAGGCGTGGAGCGTGGAAAATGCTTTTCATTCTGCCGGGCGATTCATCATTCCACCCGGCGGGAGCATCCACTAAAATTACATCCCACCTCTCTTCTCTAACCTCGTCGGGCCAAATCATCTCCAGCAGAGGAGGAGAATCGAGCAGCGTCTGCCACTCATTTATCGAAGTATTGTAATTCACCAGGTAAGCCTTTAAATTTTGATCGGGTGCAATGACTTTTCTGTACCATGCCCTATTATCTTCTATAAAAACCGTCTTCCCGCCGCGGTTGATTCTGGCCCACAGTCTGCTGTCATTTCCCACACCGAATACCAGAAAATTGCAGGGAGCCTTTCCTTTCACCGCGTCTATAATTAAACTTAGCTCCCTCGGGCTTAGCTGTATGTCGTTGAACCTGCGCGTCAACCTGATGAGGCATGTCAGGGGCAGCCTCGCGCAAAGTCTGACACTGAATTCAGCCAGTATCGATTTTAGAACTGGTTTAAGAGCTGACTTCATCTTTAGTTTTCCGATTAAATGATTCCCCAAATAATACACTACTGTTGGTTCGGGGGAGCCCCCAAGAGTCCTCTGAACATGAAGTGTATAGATAGCTGGAAGAATTTGATGCCCAACTACCAGCTAAAAGAGTGGAATGAAACCAACACCCCACTTCAAACGGCCTACGCCAGGGAGGCCAGCGCCAGAGGACTGTGGTCCAAGTTATCGAACTATATAAGATTGCAGGCGCTTCATAAAGAAGGCGGAATTTATCTGGATACTGATGTCGAAGTGCTGAAGGATTTCTCGCCCTTACTAGATGACGAATGCTTTGCGGGGTTCCAGCAGAAAGATGAGAACTCTGACTGGGTCAACAACGCAATCCTGGGCGCCCGGCCGGGACATCCTTTCCTAAAAAGTTGCATGAGCTTAACTGATGAAGCGCTCAGGGAAACGGGTGAGTTTCTGCGGTCCCCTGTGGTGACGACAAGTGTATTGAAGCGGGGAGGGTTAAGAGATTACGGGCTCCAGCAGGTTGACGGAGTCATGTTATACCCTACGGAATATTTCTATCCTTTCCCCTGGCAAGGCAAGTTCACGGTAGACTGTATTAAAGAGGATACCTACTGCATTCAT
>DATEMM010000114.1:0-2262 GCA_035275605.1 Pyrinomonadaceae bacterium | reverse complement strand
ATCCCCTTGCGACGCCGTTTACAAGGGCTTTCGAGACGTAGTGGGCTTACGGCCTGCTTGTCCTGAAAGCCGGGTAGGGGAATAAGCTCTCCGGCTACTCTTTCTGCCCGGCCTCTTCCTCTTCGAGCAGCGTCTTGGCCGTCATCAAGTTCTGCCGGTGCTTTTCGCTGATTTTCGGGTAGCTCAGATTCAGGGACTCCAGTTTCGTGATGATCACGTCGGCGACGGCCGTCCGCATGAACCACTTGTTGTCAGCGGGGATGATGTACCAGGGGGCCTCCGCCGTGCTGGTGTGGTTGAACATGTCTTCGTAAGCCGCCATGTAGTCGTCCCAGTGACGGCGCTCCTTGACGTCGTTGAGCGAGAACTTCCAGTTCTTTTCCGGCGTGTTGATGCGCTTGAGAAAGCGGTCCCGCTGCTTCTCCTTCGAGACATTGAGGAAGAATTTGAGGATGACGATGCCGTTGCGCATCAGGTAGCGCTCGAAGTTGTTGATCTCCTCAAAGCGCCTTTGCCAGATGTCCTCACCCTTGGCTTCGGGCGGGAGCTGCTGCGCGTGCAGGATTTCCGGGTGGACGCGCACGACCAGCACCTCTTCGTAGTAGGAGCGGTTGAAAATCCCTATCCGCCCGCGCTCCGGGAGAGACTTGGCGCTGCGCCAGAGATAGTCGTGATCCAGCTCTTCGGCCGAGGGCGACTTGAAAGAGAAGACCTGGCAACCCTGCGGGTCTACACCCGACATGACGTGCTTGATCGTACTGTCCTTGCCCGAGGCGTCCATCGCCTGAAAGATGATGAGGAGCGCGTAGGTGTTTTGCGCGTAGAGAACATCCTGGAATTCAGCCAGGCGCAGGACGCCTTCCTGTAGCTTAACCTCGGCCTGCTCTTTATTCTCGAACTCTCCTGTGTAGTCCGGGTCGTAGTCCTTGAGGCTGATTCGCTTGCCCGGCGGCACTATCAAACGGTCGTGATTCATGAACTGGCATTCTCCTCGGTTCGGCCTTAAAGAATAGCTCTGAAGGAGAATGCCAGTTATACGGCAGTTGTCAAGCCGTCTGTTTAGAAGCGGAAAATCGTGTCGAACTGAAGGCGCGTCGTCGGGCGGTTGAGCGACCCCGGCGGCGTCGTGCCGAACGCGCCGAGCAGTCCATTCGGCCGCTCATTTATAATCCCTATAATCGAGAGGAGGACGCGCGGGTCCGCCGTGTAGCTGAAGAGCAGGCGGTGGGCGCGCGCGTCTGACTGCTGCGAGATGTCCGAGAAGTTAAAGGGCGTCAGGACGGCGTCCTTTTCGATGCGAACAAGAGTGTAGCCGAACTGTATGTCGCCCTTCTCTTTCGTCCTCCCCATCTGAAACTCTGCCCAGTAGCCGTTCTTTTCGTGATTGGGCAGGAAAATGGTCGCCCCGCCCGGACCTGCTACCGCTACGTCATGCGTCTGCGTGTTGGTGACGAAGTTGAAGAGCAGCGTCACGGGAAAGCGCGCTTTGTGCGTCAGTTCCAGGCGAGCGATTAGATCGACCAGATTGTAGCCGGATGCCAGGCGGCCGTCGCGGTTGACGGCGTTGTTGGTGGCCGTCGAAATGCCCAGGTTGCCTGCTCCGGCAACCAGCAGGTCGCGCGAGATGGAGACCTGTGTGGTCACGGTCTGGGCCGGGGTGGTTGCCGTGGCCGGGATGGTGAAAGTCAGGGGCAGTTGCAGTTGGCCGCCGAAGACCTGTACGGGCGTGATGAACTGCGTGCCGGAGAAGTAGAGGTCCGAGGCAGAGAGTGTGAGCGCCACTTTCTTGGTCGGCTCAAATCGCGCGCGCAGTTGTGCGCCGTAGAGCGCCAGGTCACGCCCGCCGCGATGCGACTCTTCCAGGTTGACCGTCCCGTTAGAGTTCCGCACGAAGGCGGAATTGCGCTCCAATATGGGCAGCTCCCAGGCGACGAAGGTCAGGTTGTTGAGCGCGGAGTTCTTGAAGCCGCGCGAGTAGGTCTGGCTGAAGCCTTCGACCTGTAGGTCGTTGTCGAGGGTCATCTCGGTGCGCGTCCAGGGAATGTCGAACTTGCCGCCCTGGAGTCGCAGGCCCGGCACGCGCTGCGGCGTCCACGCGATGAAAGCTTGATCCAGCCCGAAGGCTTTGCGGTTGTAAAAGTCAGTCAGGGTCTGATTGGTCGAGATCGAGTCGGCGAAACTCCCGCTCGCCAGCCGCACGCCCCAGTCGAACTCCTTGCCGATCTGCCCGCGCAGGGCTAGCCGCGCGCGGATGCGAAAACG
>DATEMM010000113.1:0-17533 GCA_035275605.1 Pyrinomonadaceae bacterium | reverse complement strand
CGAAAGCAGGTGTTCGGCTACCACTTCGTCGCGTTCGCCAGCCTCGGCATCGCCATCCTGGGATTCCTCGTGTGGGGACATCACATGTTCGTGGCCGGGCAGTCGGTCTATGCGGCGCTCATCTTCTCGATTTTGAGCTTCCTGGTGGCCATCCCGTCCGCGGTCAAGGTCTTCAACTGGACGGCGACGATGTTCCGCGGGTCGATCTCGTACGACACGCCGATGCTCTACGCCTTCGCCTTCATCGGGCTCTTCATCATCGGGGGGATGACGGGGATGTTCCTCGCCGCGCTCGAAGCAACCGTGGTCGGAACGGCGATGCCGACGGTCATCTCTGCGCTCGGCGGGTTGAATCATTACAGTTGGGTCTTCTCGGCCTACCTGGTGACGTCCACCGTGACCGTGCCGGTCTGGGGCAAGCTCTCGGACCTTTACGGCCGCAGGCTCTTCTACCAGATCGGAATCGCAATCTTTCTCGTCGGCTCAGCACTCTCCGGCATGTCGAGTTCGATGACACAGCTCATCATCTTCCGCGCCATCCAGGGCCTGGGCGCGGGCGCGCTCGTCCCCTTAGGGATGACTATCATCGGCGACATCTTCACGGTTTCGGAGCGGGCCAGGATGCAGGGACTCTTCAGCGGCGTCTGGGGATTGTCGAGCGTGCTTGGCCCGGTGGTCGGCGGCTTCATCACGGACCAGTTGTCCTGGCGCTGGGTCTTCTACATCAACCTCCCGGTCGGCCTGGCCGCGGCCCTCATCATCGGCCTTGCTTTAAAAGAGCCGAAGCCCACGGAGCGCCCGGTCATAGACTACGCCGGGGGCGCACTCCTGATGGCGGCCATCACGCTGATGATGTTGGCGCTAGTGGAAGGCGGCGCCAGCTTGAGGACGATTCTGGCCCCGCACAATCTACTGCTCTTCGCGGGTGCCGCGGCTCTCGCCGCGCTCTTCGTCTGGGTCGAGCGCAGGGCGCGTGACCCCATCGTCCCTTTCAAGCTTTTCCGTAATCGCGTCGTGACGGTCTCGGTGATAGCAGGCTTCCTGGCGGGCGTGGCCATGTTCGGGGCCATCTCTTTCGTCCCGCTCTTCGCGCAGGGCGCGCTCGGCATGACGGCGACGCAGGCCGGCTCTCTCCTGACCCCGCTCATGTTGAGCTGGGTCGGGATGTCCGTCATAGGCGGGCGACTCCTGCTCAAGGTCGGCTACCGCCCGACGAGCATTGTTGGCTTCTTTCTTCTCACGCTAGGCTTCGTCCTGCTCTCCAGGTTCCAGATTGAGACCGAGCGCCTGTGGCTCTACGTTGACCTGGTGCTCATCGGCGCGGGGCTTGGCCTCTCGATGCTGACCTTGCTCATAGCCGTGCAGCAGGCCGTGGAGAGCAGGCAGCTTGGGATTGCGACTTCGCTTAACCAGTTCTCGCGCTCCATAGGGGGCGCGGTCGGCGTCGCCGTGATGGGTGTGGTGCTGACGGCCGGGCTCGCATCTGATTTAAGCGCTGTGGCGAGGAGCGGTGCGACGGCCCTGACGGAGGAGCGCGCGGCCATGCTCGCCGCGAACCCGAACGCTCTGATTGACCCGAAGGCGCGGGCAGAATTGCCGCCCGGCGTGCTCGGCCCACTGCGCGGGGCCATGGCCGGGGCCATACATCAGGTCTTCTGGGTTGGGACGGTGCTGGCCGGGCTGGCGCTTATAGTGGCCTTCTACCTGCCACGCAAGGGCGACGGCACGACCAAGCGTCTGACAGAGAGGACGTGTGACGCGGAGACCGGCGAGCGGATGGTCATGGCGGAGCTGACGACGATTGACCCGGAGCACGAGCCGGTCGCCGCCGAAGGAGATTAACTACAAGGAGGAAACCCTTCCAGCATGTCTTGGAGAGATAGCCATGCAGTGGTTCTACCTGATTGCGGCAATCGTTGGCACAGTCCTGCCACTCTCGTACCTCTTCCCTTTTCTGACGGCTAACGGCTTCGACGTGCCGCTGCTGTTCAGGCAGCTTTTCCAGAACAACGTCTCGGCCTTCTTCGGGACGGACGTCATCGTCTCGTCCGTCGTCCTCTGGTTCTTCGTCTTTTCCGAAGGGCGCAGGCGCGACATGAAGAACCTGTGGGTTTACATCCTCGGCAACCTACTGGTCGGCGTGTCGCTGGGGCTGCCGCTCTTTCTTTTCTTCCGCGAACGTAAACTTCAGGCCGAGCGCCGGGGTTGAGAGAACCGCTCATCGAAGACAGACCGCATGATGGGGGATTTTTGTAGCTCCTGTGGGAGAATCTTTACATGACTGAAAGAATCTTTATCGCCGGTGAAGACGACGAGATAAAAAGCTGCTACCCGGTCATGGCCGAGCTTCGCCCGCACGTTGGGCCAGAGGAGTTTCTGCTGAGAGTTAAAAGACAGGCGGAAATCGCCAGCTACAAATTGGCCTGCGTGGCCGACGAAAGCGTCAAAGCTGTCGCCGGGTTCAGAATCTCGGAGTGTCTGGCCTGGGGCAAATTCCTCTACGTGGATGACCTCGTCTCGAAGAGCGACGAGCGGTCGAAAGGCTATGGGGGCTTGCTCTTCGACTGGCTCGTCGAGTACGCGCGACGGGAGGGTTGCGAACAATTCCACCTGGACTCCGGCGTTCAGCGCTTCGACGCGCACAGGTTCTACCTGAGCAAAAGAATGGCCATCGAGTGCCATCACTTCTCTCTCAAGTTAAAGGCTTAAAGTAAACCCGACAGGTGGATTAAGGGCGGAAGAATTCTATGCGTATCGCAATCTTCGGCACGGGCGGCGCGGGCGGTTATTTCGGCGCGCACCTGGCCCGCGCTGGCGAAGAAGTAGTTTTCATCGCGCGCGGCGAGCACCTTAAAGCTATTCGCGAGCAGGGACTGCGCGTCGAAGGCACCGAAGGTGAAATCCTCGTCCGCGCACAGGCGACAGACGACCCGGCCGAGGTGGGCGCGGTTGACGCCGTCCTGCTAGGGGTGAAGACCTGGCAGGTCGAAGGGGCGGCACAAGTTATGCGCCCCATGCTCGCTCCGCACACTTTCGTCGTGCCGCTGCAAAACGGCGTCGAGGCGGCGGCCAACGTGGCGTCAGTCATTGGCACAGAGCACGTGACGGGCGGCCTGTGCGGGACGATTAGTTGGGTCGAGCGGCCTGGGCTCATACGCAGTATCGGTCAAACCCATTTCATCAAATTCGGCGAACTCGATAACCGTCAGAGCGAGAGAACCCTGCAACTGCTGCGAGCGTTTGAGGGAGCAGGCGTGAAAGCGGAAATCCCACCGGACATAGAGGCGGCCGTCTGGGAGAAGTTCATTTTCGTCGCGCCATGCGGTGGAGTTGGAGCAGTGGCCCGCGCGCCAGTGGGCGTTCTCAGGACCTTGCCGGAAACGCGCCGGATGTTAGAGATTGGCGTGCAGGAAATTTTCGCGGTCGCACGCGGGCACAGGGTTGCGCTTGGCGACGGAGCCCCCGAGCGGGCTATGGCGCTGATGGACGCCCTGTACCCGTCCGCTTCCACCTCGCTGCAAAGGGACATCGTTGCGGGCAGACCGTCCGAGTTGGAAGCGTGGAACGGAGCGGTCGTGCGCCTGGGGCGAGAGGCGGGCGTGCCCACACCCCTGCACGAATTCATCTATCACAGCTTGCTGGCGTCCGACCTGCGCGCCCGCGGCGAGTTGGAGTTCTCCTTAACGGGGCGACCCGCCGACCCCTCAGAAGCCGTGAAAGATTCGGATTGAATACTCAAAATCAGGAGCCGCAAAATGAAGCCATTTCGCCGCGTCGTTTCTCACTTCACGATCTTGGTCTTACTAAGCCTGTCGGTCTTCCAACTGCCGAATTCACTCAGGGCGCAGGTGGCCAACCCGGCTCCGACTCCGGCCGAGGTCAAAATCGACCCGCGGGTCTTCGACGCTTACGTCGGCCAGTACCAGGAGGTCGCAGACCCTGACATCATCTTCTCATTTTTCCGCGAGGGCGAAAGATTGTACGGGCAGGTTCCGGACCAGGAGAGGTTCGAGATTTTCCCTTCGTCGGAGACCAGCTTCTTTCTCAAGATCACCAACGCGCAGGTTGATTTCGTGCGCGACGCGGCTGGCCGCGTGGCCTCCATCGTCTGGCACCAGGGCGGCAAAGATTATCCCGCGAAGAAGGTCAGCGACCGGCCCGTCATAGAGAACGTCACGCCCTTTAAGCGCAGCGAAGTGATGATTCCGATGCGCGACGGCACACGCCTCTACACCGTCATCCTGACGCCGCAGAACCAGATCGAGCCGATTCCAATCATCCTCAACCGCACGCCCTACGGCGTCAAAAGCTGGAATTCGGAGAGGCTCAACAACACGCGCAGGGAGTTGGTCGCAGACGGCTACATCTTCGCCTTTCAGGACATACGCGGGCGATACGACTCAGAAGGACGGTTCGTGATGGTGCGCCCGCCGCGCGACAAGCGCGACGCCAAATCCGTCGATGAAAGCACGGACACCTACGACACCGTTGACTGGCTCATCAAAAACCTGCCGAAGAATAACGGGCGCGTCGGCATCATGGGTGTCTCTTACGACGGCTGGCTCTCGACGATGGCGCTGCTCGACCCGCACCCGGCGCTGAGGGCCAGCTCGCCGCAAGCTCCCATGACAGACGTCTGGATGGGGGATGACTTTTTTCACAACGGCGCGTTCCGCCAGACTTACGGCCACGAATACGTCAAGGCTATGGAGTCGGCCAAGGGGAGCGAGGATATCAGCTTCGGCAAGGTTGACGCTTACGACTGGTACTTCGCCCTCAAGACTCTTTCGACCCTGACCACGCGGCTCGGCGGAAAACTGCCGACGTGGAATGATTTCGTTGCGCACCCGAGCTACGACTCTTTCTGGCAAAAACGCGCCACGCAGAATTACCTCGATCAAGTCACCGTCCCAACCCTGGTCGTCGGCGGCTGGTGGGACCAGGAGGACCTCTTCGGCCCGCTAGCGACCTATCAGGCACTCGAAAAGCACGACAGCAGGAATATGGTCTTTCTAGTCGAAGGCCCGTGGAATCACGGGGGCTGGAGGGGACAGGGGCGGCGTCTCGCCGAAGTGGATTTCGGCAGCAACACCGGAAAATATTTTCGCAAGAACATAGAGGCCCCTTGGTTCGCTTATTACCTGAAAGATAAGGGAACGCTCAAACAGGCCGAGGCCACTATCTTTCAATCAGGCTCGAACAGGTGGATGACCTATGACGCCTGGTCGCCCCGGCGGAATCTGGAGAAGCGCGAACTGTACCTACAGGCCAATGGAGGGCTCTCGTTCGACAAACCCGAGGGCTCGGACGAATTCGACCAGTACGTTTCGGACCCGTCCAACCCGGTCGCATACCGCAAGCGCCCGGTCGAGGCGACCTACGATCCTAACGGCTCGAAATGGTTCACGTGGCTGGCACAAGACCAGAGATTCCTCGGGGACAGAAAAGACGTCCTGAGCTGGCAGACCGAACCCTTGAAGGAGGATGTCACCATCACGGGCGACATCATCGCCCATCTCTTCGCCTCGACGACGGGGACGGACGGCGACTGGGTGGTGAAACTGATCGACGTTTACCCGGCGAGCGACCCGAAGATAGCAGGCTATCAACTGATGGTCGCGAGCGAGATATTCCGCGGGCGCTACCGCAAGAGCTTTGAGAAACCGGAAGCGATTGTGCCAGACCAGGTGAGCGAATACACGATTGACCTGCACGGCAACGATTACAGCTTTCTGAAAGGCCACCGCATCATGGTGCAAGTCCAGAGCACCTGGTTCCCGCTCTACGACCGCAACCCCCAAAAGTTCGTCGAGAACATCTTTCTGGCCAAAGAGGGCGATTATCAAACGGCGACGCAGCGCATCTACCGCTCCGCGAAGTACCCCACGCACCTGCGCGTTTCGGTTGCGATGAATAAGAACTAAGAGGTCTGGAAATGAGACTCGTCACCAGCACGCGGAAAATTTTAACGGGCACACTTCTCATCTGGCTCTGCCATTGCTTCAGCCCCGTCGCCTCCGCCAAGACGATTCATCACTACGTCTTCTTCAACCGGAAGAGGGAGAGAATAGCCGAGCGTTCTTTCCTGGAAACGTCCTCCTTCGAGGGCGCGCAGTTGAAATACACCTGGCGGGAGTTGGAGCCAGAGCCGGACCGCTACGACTTCAGCTCCATCCGCCACGATCTGGAATTTCTAACCTCCAGGGGCAAAAAACTCTTCATACAGCTACAGGACGTCTCCTTTGATGAATCAATCGTCAACGTGCCGCGCTACCTGCTCGGCGACGCGCGGTACGGCGGCGGGGCCGTCCGCGACTATCAAATAGAGGGTGACGACGAGGCGCAGGCCACTCCGGGGGGCTGGGTCGCCAGGCGCTGGGACCCGGCCGTGCAGGAGAGGTTTCATAAACTGCTCATGGCGCTCGGCAGAGAGTTCGACGGGCGCATAGAGGGAATCAATCTCCCGGAGACCTCTGTCTCTTTCGGAGAGAGCGGGCGGCTCTTTCCCAAAGGCTTCACCTTCGAGCGCTACCGCGAAGCCGTGCTCACCAACATGCAGGTTTTAAAGCGTGCGTTCACGAAGTCCGTGGCCATGCAGTACGCCAACTTCATGCCGGGCGACTGGCTCCGCGGGATCGACAGGTCGTACCTGCGCGAAGTGTATCAAAGGGCCAAAGAGTTGAAGGTGGCCGTGGGCGGGCCGGACCTCCTGCCCTACAGGCCGTGGCAGATGAATCACAGCTACGGCCTCATCAGGGAGTTTGGCGGCGCAGCCCCGACAGGGATAGCCGTGCAGTGGGGCAACTATGAGCAGAAGAACCCAAAGACGGGGCGAAGGGTGACGATTCCTGAGTTGGTGGAATTCGCTACAGAGTACCTGCGCGTTGATTACATCTTCTGGGAGACGCAGGAACCTTTTTACACGGGACAGCTTATCCCTTTCCTGGCTCGCGGACAGACTGGTGAGCGTCCGCGGTTCGAAGAGATGGTGCGCGAGTTCGACTACGACGAGAAGGCCCCGCTGGACGTGCGTGAGGTCGGGCGAGAGCGACGCGACGGCGTAACCATTATCGACCTCACTTACGCCAGCCCGCGCGGCGGGCGCGTCCCGGCCTACATGGTCGTCCCCAAAGGCAAAGGCCCCTTCCCCGCCGTCCTCTTCGGCCATTGGATGATGCCGGGCTCGCCTTTAAAAAACCGGCGCGAGTTTTTAGATGAGGCCGTGGTGCTGGCGCGCGCCGGGGCGGTCTCGCTCCTGATTGACGCTCCGCTCGTCCGCCCTGGGGTCGTGGAAGAGAAAGACCTTATCCCCTCCGCCGTCCAGGGGTCGGAAGCATCTCGCCAGCAGGTCGTGGATTTTCGGCGCGGCATAGACCTGTTGCTGACGAATCCGGGCATCAGCAAGGACCGCATAGCCTACGTCGGCCACAGCTTCGATGCGCACGTCGGCGGCATTCTCTCAGCGGTGGAGAAGCGCATTCAGTCCTTCGTCCTGATGGCCGGCGGGTTCGCCACCGAGGAGTACGTCTTTGACCCGGACAATGTTGAGATGCACAAGCTGCGCGAGAAAGCCGGTGACGAAGCCATCCGCGAGTATTTCCGCAAGTACGCCTGGGACGACCCCATCAACTTAATCGGCCACAGCGCGCCCGCGGCCGTCTACCTGCAATTCGGGAGCGAGGACAAGCCGATTACAGAGAAGATGGCGCGGCGCTACTTTGAATTGTTCGCCCAACCGAAGCAGATCAGTTTCTACAGCGCCGGGCACGCCCTGAACGCAGAGGCACGGCGCGACCGCGCCGAATGGCTCAGGCAGAGGCTCTCGCTCAAAGCGATTGACCACGCCGCGCTCGCGCGCATCCCGGAATTAAAATGAGCGAGGGCACGCGGCTAGCACCCTCGCTCATCCCTTTCGCTCTTTAGCGATTGTTCCGTCTACTTCTTATTGACGGTGACGAAAACGGTAGCCGTCGCCGTCCCGCCTTTGCCGTCGCTAACAGTGTAGGTAAACGACTCGACTCCGGTGAAGTTCAGTCGCGGCTTGTAAGTCACGCCTGCCGCGCCGCCGTTAATCAAAACGGTGCCGCCCTGCGTTCCCTGCGTCACGCCTGTGACAGTCATGCTATCACCGTCAACATCGTGGTCGTTCGCCAGCACGGCGATGCTCACAGAGGTGTTTTTTATAGTCACCGCCGAATCGGCGGCGGCCGTCGGAGCATCGTTGACAGGGGTTATCGTAATCATCACCGTGGCGACGCCGCTGTCATCCAAGCCATCGTTGACCTTGAAGGTGAAGCTGTCGGTCCCGTTGTAGTTTGGCCCAGGCGTGTAGACGCGATTCGCGCCCGTTCCGCTTAAAGAGCCGCGCGAGGGGCCGCTCACGATAACGTAGCTGAGCGCATCGTTCTCGATGTCGGAGCCGGACAAGGTAACGGCTTTGCCCGTGTCCTCGCTGGTCGTCACGGACTGGCTGTTGGCAGACGGCGCGTCATTCACCGGCAGGACCGTAATCGTCACCGTCGCAAGCTCACTGTCGGCCGTGCCGTCGTTGGCTTTAAAGGTAAAGCTATCGCTGCCGTTGTAATTGGCGTCCGGCGTGTAGACCGGGTACGGGCCGACGCCGCCCACAGTGCCGTGCGACGGGCCGGACACGATGACGTAGTTGAGGTGGTCGCCGTCCACGTCCGAACCCGACGGGATAATCATCTTGCCCATGTCTTCGCTGGTGGTGACATTCTGATTGTCCGCCACCGGCCGGTCGTTGACGGGATTGACCGTGAGCGAAACCGTCGCCGTGGCAGAGGCCGCGCCGTAAGTGGTCTTGAAAGTGAAGCTGTCGTCGCCGTGATAGTCCGCGTTCGGCGTGTAGACCAGATAGGGAGCTGCGCCGCTCAGCGTGCCGTGCGAAGGGTTGGAGGCCACGCTGTAAGTCAGCGCGCCGCCGTTGCCGACACTTCCCGTCAGAGTAATGGAGGCAGAGTTATCTTCATCCGTGACGACTGACTGCCCATCGGCGACGAGCGGCGCGTAGAGGCGTAGATAGCGGACGCCGCCGTTGACCGTCGCGAACAGCAGAGAGCCGTCGCGTGAAATCTTCAGGCGTCCCTGCTGAAAGGCGAAGTTGCCGGTGTTCGTGAAGCTATGCTCGAAATCATACGCGGCGACCTGCGCGAAAGAGGCTGTATCGAACGCCCTGACTTCCGTGCTTCCCGTCCAGGCGAAGTAAACGATGTTCTCCGCCGGGTGGTAGGCCACGCCGATGGGCTGCGGCCCGGCGTACTGGCCCAGGATGGTGATCCTGCTCAGATTCCCGTCATAGATGTAGGTGCCGCCGTAAGTGGGGATGGCGTACTGCGTCCCGTTGCGGTTGACGCCCATCTCGTAGTTGTACCAGCTCGTGCCGTCCGTATAGCCGGACTTGCGCAGCAGGTTACCGTCCGCGACCCTGTAGCGACCGAAGCGCCCGTCGGAAATGTTGCTCTCGGCGAAACCGATGACGCTGCCGTCTGCGCTGGCCGTCAGCATGGTGTTCTGGGTGATGGAAGAAGCGACCTGGCTGGACGCTCCCGTCGCCGGGTCATAACGTCTCAGCGGCACCCAGCCGGAGCCTTCGTAGGTGGAAGAGACGAGCACGGCCCCGTCATTGCCGAACGCCACGGTGAAGGTTCCCCCTTCGCCGAAGCCGCGCGGGAAAGTGGCCTTGCGGCTCTGGCCCGTCTGCAAATCCACTAGGTGAATCCAAACCTCTGTGGCCGAGCGCGTGCGGTCTGCGACGACCAGCGTGTTGCCGTCCGGCGATAAATCAATTCCGCTTAAGGTGCCGCCCAATTCAAAAGGCGAGAGAAAACTATTCGTCCCTATCTGATAACGAAGGACCGAGCTTCCGCTGGTGATGTAGACTACGTCGCGCGACGAGTCGTAAACCATGTCCACGCGCGCGGGAGCCGGAATTAAGGTCCCGGCGGCCTGCGCTGCCTGGGGTAATAAAATGAAAAAGACGCCGATTACTATCAATCTCAAGTAACCGGCGAATGCTGACACGGGTGTAGTGGGTGAATTTTTATGCGAGGGGAACATACTGGTCTCTTTCTCCTTCTTAGGGGGTTAAAGGGTCTATAGACGGCAGGTGTATGAGCGAGCCGTGAAGATTACGTCAGAGCCAACCTTGTACTTTCAGCGATTTAGGCGCTCAATTACTTGAGGTAGGTTAGACAGGCAAACGTGAGATCGGGCGTTAATGAGAATCTGCGTTAAACCAAAATCCTAACGCTTAAAGATTTAATAGCATTTCGCGGTCTTAATTTCAATAATTATTTAAGAGCGGCGGCGAGAGTCGTGGAAACCCGACGGGCTGAGGGCGCGAGCAATCCGGCCACTTCCTGCGGCCCGTATATCGAGTTGAATAACACGTTGGAGGGCTTTGAAATGAACAGGCGCTACTTTCTTAAATCCGCACTGACGCTCGGCGCTGTCGCCGGTCTTTTCAGAATACCGTTGGCCGGCGCACTGACACAGACCGGCTCGCTCAGGAAGACGGTTGGCGGGCCGTCTTTCAAAAAGATCAGCAGGACGGACGAGGAATGGAAAAGCCTTCTCACGCCGGAGCAGTTCTACGTCACGAGGCGTAAAGGGACCGAGGCCCCCTATTCGAGCCCGCTCAATGATATTCACGCGCGCGGCACCTTTGAGTGCGTCTGCTGCTCGCTGCCACTCTTTAGCTCGCGGACCAAGTTCGATTCGCACACGGGCTGGCCGAGTTTCTGGGCTCCCATCGCCAGGGAGAACGTGCGCGAAGAGGTGGACGACAGTCTGGGCACAACCCGGACGGAGGTCCTGTGCAACCGCTGTGACGCGCACCTCGGGCACGTCTTTGACGACGGGCCGGAGCCGACCGGCCTGCGCTACTGCATGAACGGCGTCGCGATGAAGTTTGTAGAGAAGCGCGGCAAGTGAGAACCGACGGTTAACGTCGCTCTCAAAAACTGAGGCGCAGGCCGAACTGTAACTGCCGCGGGTCGGCAGCAGCAGTGGCGTTTCGGAAGCTCGCTGGTGGAACGTTTCCGCTGCCGAAGATGTTATTGGGGATTTGCAGATTCGCGTGGTTGAGCACGTTGAAGACCTCTGTCATCGCTTCCGCCCTCACGCGCTCGGTGAGCTGGAATCTCCTGCTCAATCTAAGATCGAGCGAGGAGTAACCGAAGCCGCGCCCGGTATTGCGGCCCACGCCCGCCGGCCGGTCGTTTGAATTCGTATCGAAGTTGCGATCCGTGCCCGTCTGTATGTTGAACGGGAGCGGCGAGCTGTAAGTGAAAATATAACTAAGCTGAAAACCTGCGAGCGCGCGAGGCAAGGCCGCTTCGCCCATCATGCGCGGAACCTCAAATGATCCGCTCAAGGTCAGGCGGTGGCGCTGGTCGTTGTCGGAGAGCCCGCGCTCATCCCTCAAATTAAAGTTGTCCTGCGGCGAGCTAAAGAAGAAGTTGCCCGCGTTGTCGATTGATTTTGAGAGCGTGTAGGCAAGCCGGAAACTGGCCCACTGACCGGCGCGCCTGTTGAGCGAGGCAGTCAGCCCTTGGTAGGAGGAATCGCCCGAGCTTTCGTAGCGATTGATGTTTGCAAAGCGCGGGTCGGGCCGCCCTTGATTGGGGACGCCTGCCGAGGGCGGGGCGGTCGGCACGTTGACGTTGCGCGAGAGCAGCAGGTGAACCCCGCGCAGGTATTGATAGCCGACGGCGAGCGAGAGCTTGCCCGGCAGCTCGCGCTCGATTTGCAGGCTCGCCTGCTCGCTGTAGCTGTTCCTGACCCGCGGGTCGATGGCAGTGATGCTGGTCAGCACCCCGGAAGGAAACGTGGTCAGCGTGCCCGGAAAGTCTGGCGCGCCCGGCTGCCCGTAGGACAGCACGGCCACCCCGTACTTGACGCCGTCGCGTTGCAGGGCGTTGGACGTGGCACGCAGCGGAATCCGATCATGGTAGATGCCGAAACTGGCCCTGACCACCGTCCTGCCATCTCCGGGCGCGTAAGCTAAGCCTACCCTCGGCGCAAAGTTATTGAGGTCGGTCGTAATCGGGTGCGGAAGAAATTGCGCCTCGTAACGCAGCCCCGCGTTGACGGTCAAGCGCCTGTGCGCACGCCACTGATCCTGTACGAAGAGGCCGAGGTTGGGATTCGACTGCCGCTGGCCGGCCGCACCGAACGCCTGCTGAAAGGTCGTGTAGCGGCCCGCCTGGAAGTTCTGTAGCGATGAAAAGGTATAGACGCCCTGGGTGGCCCCTGGGAAGAAGACCTCTACGCGGTTGTATAGAAAATCCGCGCCCGCCTTCAAGCTGTGCGCGCCGCGTTCGGTCGAGAACTGGTCGCTCGCCTGAAAAAGGTCGGTGTTGCGCGCCAGCGGCGAAAAGGTTGCCGGGCCAAAATTCGCGACGCCGTTGATGTTGACCGCCGGGCCGGTAGCGTCGTTGATGGGAGCGTCCAGACGGCTCTGCATCCACTGAGCACGCGTTTCATTAATCGTCCGCGAAGAGAGCGTCGCCACGTAGCCGACGGCCACGCTCTGGTCGCGGCTCTTGAGACCGCTGCCGCGGCTGACGGCGTTGAGACCGCCGACGCCTCGCCCGTTCGTGCCCTCGATCTGATAGAAGTTGTAGTGCGCCGAGAGAAGATTGGCGTCGCCGAGTTTATGATCCAGGCGCGCGAAGAGATTGCTCGTCGCGTAGCCGCTCGGGAACTCGCCCGTCTGAAGGTGCTGCCCACTGAATCCCACCTGGTCTAGCCTCTGATTAATCGCCGTCGCCTGGGCGGGCGAGATGGTCACGACGCCTGCATCGTGACGGCGCGTCTGCTCGAAATTCGAGAAGATGAAAGTTTGGTCGCGCCTGACGGGGCCGCCCAGACTGACTCCATACTGCCCCTGCGTCAGCGGGTCTTTTTGCGTGGCCAGGGGATTGCGCGCGTCGAAGCGCTGGTTGCGCAGGAAGCCGTAGAGACGCCCGTGCCATTCGTTGGTCCCGGACTGAGTGCTGATGTTGACGACGCCGCTGGAAGCCCGTCCCATCTCGGCGCTCCCGCCGTTGGTGATGACCTCGAACTCGCGTATCACCTCCTGGCTATAGAATGTGCCAGCCAGGTCAGCCGCATCGTCATTGGCCGAGAGACCATCAACCACGAAGTTGTTGTTGAGGTTGCGCTGCCCCGAAACCGAGATGCCCGTGCCCGGCACGGCCGAGGTCTCAGCGAACTTTTGATTGCTGCCCGTGTTGGTGCGCGAGACGCCGGGGACGAGCAGCGCCAGGTCAAGATAGTTGCGGCCGTTCAAAGGCAGGCTGCCGACCTCGCGCGAGACGACCGTCTCAGCAATCTGCGTCCGCACGGTTTCGACAATCGGCAGGTCGTCTGCCACGTTGACGCTGGCCGCCACGCCCTTCACTTCGAGCCTGAGAGGCGCGTCCAGCATCTGACCGATGGTCAATGTCAGTTGCCTGGTGAGAGTCGAGAAGCCTTCGCGCTCGACGACCACGCGATAGGTTCCGAGCGGCAAGTAAGAGAAGCGATATCGGCCTTCCCCGTCACTTTCGATTCTGCGGCTCTGGTTGGTCTCCAGGTTGACGGCGACGATGCTTGCGCCGCCGACCGCCGCCCCGCTCGCGTCCTCTATGCGCCCGCTCAGGATGGCCGAAGCCGCAGCCTGCTGCGCCCTGACTGGCACAAAGAGACTTGCACCCGTCAGGACGAGGATGAGCAGCAGGCTGCGGATAAGAAGATGGCGGGCGGACACGATTTTCACTTTCCTTGATTGTTCTGGGCGGTCGATGAGTGGCCGCCCCGAACCAGGTGACTATTTTTTGGCGACATCCTTGGCCTTGATAGCCGCGTCGATGGCGGATTTCAGGGTTTCGTAGGTCCGGTCGGCGACCTGACGGCCGTTGATGAAGATGGCGGGCGTGCCGGCGACGCCGTACTTGATACCGTCGCGCATATCGCGCTGCACCTTGTCGGCGAACTTACCCGAATCGAGCGCCTCGTCGAAACGCTTCCGGTCAAGCGAGAGCTGGCTGGCGTAAGTCTTCAGTTGCTCCAGGCCGAGCGCCGACTGGTTGCTCATCAGGAGCGCGACATACTCCCAGTACTTGCCCTGCTCGCGCGCGCTCTCGGCGGCTTCGGCGGCCTTGAAAGCGTCCCCGTGCTGCTCCAGGGGAAAATCCCTGACCACGAGACGCACTTTGCCGGAGTATTCTTTCAGCAGCTTCTCAAGAACCGGCGCGGTGCTGGCGCAACTGGGGCACTGGTAATCCGTGAACTAGACGATGGTCACGGCCGCCGTCTGGCTTCCCTTCACCGGCTGGTCGTCCGTGCTGATCTGGTAGACGGGCTGCTCCGGCTCCTTCAAAAAGAGCTTGATGGAAACGTTGCTGCGAAGGCGGTCAGCGAAAGCGGCTTCAGCCTGGCGAGAGGCGCGCTCTTCCAGATAGATTCGGACCCGCTCCTTTTGGCTGGCGAAATCTCCGCCGATCTCCTGCTTGTGCTCTTCAAAAAACGCCCGTGCCTCTTCCTCCGTCACCTTCTTTGCTTTCGCCGTGACTTCCGATTCAAGGAGCGCGGCCGGCGTTATCTTCCTCGCCTGCGCTTCACGATCAAGGAGCAGGTCGTTGATCTTCGCGTCGAGCTGCTGTTTTCTTAAGTTGTAGAGTTCCGTCTGAATGTTGAAGACGAACGGGCGCAGTATCTCTTCAATGTCGGCGGCGGTGATGGCCTGGCCGTTGACCGTGGCCAGAATGCGCGCACGCGCCTCCGCCCCGTTGGAAGCGGCAGCGCCCTGCTGTTCGTTCATGACGATTTTGTTGGAGGCGCGCAACCTATCCGCAAGCTTTTTCGCTTCGTCGCGCTGGCGCTCGTTGCGCAGGTACTCGATAATCTGCGTCTTGACGGCCTGGAACTCCTGGCGGATGCGGTCCTTGTTCTTATCAAAGAAGGTCTGCGCTTCGGCTTCCGTCGGCTCTGTCACTTTGGCGACGATCTCATCGTTGATGAGCGCCGCCGTCGTCTTCCCGAGCCGTTTTGCTTCCGCATCAAGGAGCTTGGTGTTGACCTGTAGATAAAGCTCGTGCTGGCGTGCCGCCGTGACCTGCTGCTTCAACTCCTTCAGGCGATCCTTAATCGCCTCGTCCATCTCCTTGCTGGTAATCTTGACGCCGCCCACCTCTGCAATCACTTCCGGCAGGACCTGCGACTCGCAATTGCAATCTTCGACGCTCTTTGAGTCCGTCGGCGCAGTCGCGCCCCTTTGCGGTGCGGGCGAAGCCGTGGGGGTCGGATTTTTATTTACGGTCGTGGGGGCATTCTGAGCCAGGGCGGCGGGCGCACATGACAGGGCGGCGGCCAGGGCTATCAGTCTTAATTGCTGTTTCATAATTCTCCATTCACTAAAGATCGTTTGCTGGTTAAAAATTTCGAGAAGCCGCGTCATCTGTCGGCCACAAATTTTCTTCAAGCGCGAGGCGCAATTTGCATCTAGGGGATGTCTCGCGGCACGAGCTGCTCGCTCAAAGGGACGTACCGCTTATTGTTCAAATCAATCCCGACGACGAAAGAACCTTCGACGCCGACTCTGCGGTTCGGGCCAAAGCTGATGGGCGGGATGACTCCGGTCCTGTAGTCGTGCAGCCCTTCGAGCGCGCCGACGAGCCCCGCGCGGCTTAGCCTTCTTGAACTGAGCTTGACCGCTTCCATCAAAGTCCTGGCCGACGCGTAGGCGACCGTCTGAAAAGCAGGGCTGCGCAATTGGACGCCGCGGCGCTGCATGATGTTGAGAAACTCCGCGAACTCGTTCTGATCGGGCAACGCCGAAGGGTAAGAGAGAAAGGTGCGCGATGCCATGTCCGGCGATAGCTCAAACGCCTCACGCCCGAACATCATCACGGAGCTGACCAGAGAGATTTTAAGACGAGCGCGATCCATCTCTTTCGCGCACGCCGCGATGTCGGCTCCGTTGCCAAAGAAGAAGAGGTAGTCGGCCTTTTTACCCGCCATCGCCGCGACCGTAGAGGCTGGCACAAAGTGGCCCGCCTCGTAGCGCTGCTCGAAGACCAGGTCCACGGAGCGCAGCCGGGCCTGCGCGCGTAAGCCTTCGAGCGCATCCTCTTCCAGCTCGCCTTTCATGTAGATGACGGCGGCGCGCACCTTCTGCCCGTCGGACTTTCGCTGAGAGATGATGAAATCCACCAGCGAGCGCGCCTGGTCGCTGAAAGTGGGAAGCAGGTAGAAGATGAAACGGTTCGGCGGCAAGGTCAGGTGCGGCGAGAGCGTCACGGGGCCGACCAGCGGAACTTCCGCCCGCTTGAGAACCTCGTTCGCGTCGTTCGCCCCCTTGGGCTCAAAGCTGCCCGTGAGCGCAAACACTCCGTCACGCTCGATTAGTTTGCGCGTCGCCTCGTGCGTCCCAGACAAATCGCCGCGCGAATCTTCGACGACCAGCTCGAAACGGCGACCGTAGATGCCGCCCTGCTCGTTGGCCTCCGCGAAGGAAGCGGAGAGCGTGTTCTTGATGTCCTGGCCGAGCGGCGCGAGCGGGCCTGAGAGCGGCAGCGCGGCCCCGATCTTGATTGTTCCCTCGCTCAAACCAGGGTCAAGCTCCGAGCCCAGCTTCTTCAGGTAAGCGACGAGGTCTGCGGCCTGCTCATTCGTCATGCGGTAATGCGGCATGCCCGGATGCAGGCGAGTGCCCGCCGGGTCCAGCCCGTCGAGCACGGCGCGCACCAGCGTGGCGTCGGTGTACGGCCCGCGCTCCTTCGTAGTCAGAGCGGAAGTGTGCGCTTTTGTCAGCGCCTGCCAGACGAGCGGCGGGGCCGTCAGCCCGCCCTCTTCCGTCCCCTCGCCCGTCAGTCCGTGACAGTTGGCACAGGCGAAGGTCGTCGCGGGAACTTCCGTTTCCCCGCCGCCGAGCATGGCGGTGATTTCCGGGCCGGTGCCATCCTCGCCTCGCAGGTAAATCAGCTTGCCGCGCTGCTCCGCCGCGCTCAACTTGTCGGCCTGGGCCTGTGCCGAAGCGGTTTGGCTTGATTTGCCGAACAGAAAAAATGCCAGCGCCAGGCAGGCGCAGAGCAGAAAGAGGAGCTTGATTTTGTTGACGCGCGACCTCATTCTTAGTTGTTCTTCGAGTCGGCCAGTTTAATCGCGGCCTGCGCGATCTGCTCAGGATTAGCCATCGCGGGCATCTTCATCCACTCGCCCGTCGCTTCGTTGCCGAGAATCAGCACGCTGCTGTGCTGGCTCTTGTCTTCGACGTAGCCGCCGAGTTTGTAGAGCACCCAGTCGATATTCTCCTTCTTCCCGGTGAGAAAGTACCAGCCGGGCTGGGCCTTGAAGGTCGCGGCGTAGCGCTTGAGCGTTTCGACGGTATCCGTCTCCGGGTCAACGCTAATCGAAATCATGTTGATGTCGCGCCCGACGCGGTCGCCGAGGTAGCGCTGCACTTTGGCGAGGTTGGCCGTCATGGGCGAGCAGACGCCCTTGCAGGTGGTGAACATGAAGTTGACCA
>DATEMM010000112.1:0-4756 GCA_035275605.1 Pyrinomonadaceae bacterium | reverse complement strand
GACGTATTGCAGCGAGCGCATCCAGTACCAGTCGGCGACCAGCCCGTTGAAGTTAAGGCTCATGCGCCGCGCCGCCTTCCCGGTAACGTACAGCTTCTCCTCTTCGAGCGTGGAATCCCCTGGCGGGCGGTGCGTCTCCATCCAGCGGTTGAGCCCTGCGGCGCTGCCGAGGCCCAGGAAGATGACCAGCATCAAAAGAATCAACTGCCGCCGCCAGGCGGCGCGCGCTTCCATGCTGCTGACCTGCTTCCCCGTATCTCTCATTTGAAGTTGCGGCGGTTGAAGATGAGCGTCGCCGCGGCCAAAAGGACAGTGATGTAGACCAGGGCGTAGGCGAGCGAGGTGAAGAACATGTAGGCCGGGGGCACCTGCCCGTGCGCGGCGGGCGTGATGTAGCTGTAGTTGGAGAGGTTCGGTAGCAGGTAGAAGAGCGCGCCGAAGAGATAGCGCGCGCTGGTCGTGCCCATAGAGGCCGCGAAGGTCTTCAGGTCACCGCTAAAATGCCCGATGATGAAGACGAAGAAAGTCAGCAGGGCCGAGAGCGCAGGCGACGAGAAGGAAGAGAAGAGGATGGCCACGGCCGTCAGAATCATCAACTCGACGTAGATGAGCATGATGGCGGGCCAGATATGCAGGATGGAGGAACTTCCGCCGCGCCCGACGTAGAGGAGCGCGAGCGAGAGCCCGACGCCCATCACCACGACGTTGACCAAGAGCGTCAGGCAGAGGCCGAGGTATTTGCCGACTAGAAATTCGCCGCGCCCGACAGGCTTGGCGAAGATGGCGTAGATGGTGCGCCGCTCAATCTCCTTGTAGACCAGCCCGACGCCGACGAAGATGGAGATGAAAGCTCCGAACAGGAGCATCGCGCTCAATCCGAGGTCGATGATGATCTTCGATTCCTGCGCATCGGAGAGTTCGCCCAGGAAGATGGCGCCGGCGATCAGGAGCAGGACGAAGAAGACCAGGTTGTAGAGCACGCGGTCGCGCACGGCCTCGCGGAAGGCGTTGCGTGCGATGGCGCGGATGCGCTTCCAGAGGCTCGACTGCGGCGGGGAAGAGTGCACCTCGTCCCGCGCGCTTAACGATACTTCGGCGGCGATCTCTTTTTCGGCAGTCCCGCTCATCTCGCTGCTCGGTTCCTGCTTTCTCGTCTCAATTTCAGACTGCGCCAGAATCATATTCATAAACTTTCAATCCACGCAAACTGAAGATTGCAATCGCGGCTGCACACAGAGATGAAAGCTGCCGGGTTTCATCTCTGCGTGACTCTCCGTTCATCTGCGATTTAAGGACCTTGACGCATCGCGGCGCTCAGGGGCGAGTCCTCTTCCAGAATCGCGACGGGTTGGCGTTTCTCGTTCTCGTCGAGCACGGCGAAGATGCAGTTTTCGGGAAAGAGCTCGCCCGCCATGGCTATGCTCTTGTCCCAGAAGGCCGCCGTCTTGGCCGCCTTGCGCCCGAAGCAGATGAGCTGCCGCCAGCCACGGGCCACGCGCGAATTTAACCGGAGCGCCGCGAGATACTCTTCATTAGCCTCGCGGGCGCGCCCAACTTCCGCGAGCGCAGAGGCGTGGCGCACGCGTAGGAAGATAGAGCGCGGGTAGACGCGCGCAGCCTGTGCCAGAGTCTGCTCAGCCGCTTGAAGGTCGCCCGCCCCGGCCTCCGCCGCGGCCAAGTAGGCGTAGCAGACCGAAGCGTTGAAGCCGCGCTCGACCGCGTAGCGCAGGTGCGAGACGGCCTCACTTGCGCGGTCCTCCTGGTAGAGCCACATGCCGTAGTTAAAATGCAGGGGCGCGTCGAGCGGATTCCAGGCAATCGCCCGGCGGAAAACATCGTCCACCTGCTCCTTAGTCTCGGCGGACGCGAACCTTCCCTGGACGACGACGCTTGCCGCCTGCATGGTCCGACCCCCGAGCATGATGAGCGAAAAGACCAGGGCTGTGATGGTGGCGGTGCGGAGGAAAGCTGGGGAGAGTTTGAAAGACTTCTCTTCACGCTGCGGGCCGTGGGATGAGAAATGTGAGACGAGCGCGGCGGCGAAAAAGAAGATGAGGCCGCCCCCCATCCAGCGGAAAGAGGCGGAACTGGCCCCGGAACTCAAAGCGAAAGCAGTCAGGCTACAGACCGCCCCGAGCGCAAGCGGGCTCTGCGCGTATCGCAGCGCGCGCCAGGCCGCGAGCATCATTCCGGCGCAGAAGGCCACGAAGATGATGAAGCCGACCGCGCCAAGCTCGGCCAGAATCTGCACGTACTCGTTGTGCGCGCGCTCGACCAGCATCTCCTCGTCCATCGCTATGAGGTCCGAGTCAGGGTGCCTGGCGGAAAACTGCGCGCGCGCCTCGGGGTAAGCCGTGTCGTAGTTGCTCGCGCCGACGCCCGTGAGCGGGTGCTCGCGCCACATCTCGACGCCGATGCCCCAGAACAGGAAGCGCACGCGCGTGTTCGCTTCCGAAGTGGAGGTTGATTGCAAACGGTCGGCTGCCGAAACGCGCCCCTCGTTCAAAGGCGAAGGCACGATGAGCAGCGCCGTGGCCGCGCCGAAACCTGCTAATAGCAGGAGGACGCGTTTGAGGCTGCGCGGCCGGAAGCGGCGGACGAAGGTTGAGACGCCTGCGAGAAGCAGGAGGGCGACGCACGCCCCTATGATGGGGGCGCGCTCCAGGGCCTGAAACATCGCGAGCCAAGCGAAGACGGCCGTCGCGCCGCAGAAGAGGGCCGCGCGCGGGCGGCGAAGGCGCAGGGCCAGGGCAGTGAAGAGCGGGACGGCCACGGCCATCATCTCGCCGAAGCCGTTGAAGTAGCGGAAGAGGGAATCGCTGCGGACGGGGATGTCGTTCGGCGCGAGCCAGAATTCGAGGGCGCACGCGAGGGCCAGAATCCAGATGACTCCGGCGAGACTTATGAAGGAGGCGCGGAGCAGCCGCGGGCTTCGTGCGACGCGGCGCATCAGCAGAAAGAAGATGAGGTACGCGCCCCAGACGAAGGTGTGGTGCAGGGCAGGAAAGATGCTGACGGCCCACGTCGCAGAGGCAGCGCTCCAGAGGACGAAGAGAAGGAGGGGAAGAATGACGGCTAGTTCGTCGCGGCCCAGACGGAGGCTAAGCTTGTCGCCTGGTCTCCAGGTGCGCTTTGCCAGAAGGGCCAGAGTCAGGACGAGCAGGGCGGCCAGCACGAATTCCTGCCGCCAGGGCAGTCCGCTCGTTTTAGGCAGCAGGGGCGCAAACGGGGCCAGGAGCGCGAGCGTCCACAGCACGCCCGTCACCCGTAGAGGATTGTTCACAGCCCTTCGCAGAAAGAGACGCATCTTGAGAACTCAAGAAAAATTGCGGGGGCGGAAGCTCATGAGCTTCGCCCCCGCAAAGGCTAACGGTTTCAAGTTAGGAGGTTACTCTTAGTTGCCCAGAGCAGACATCGCGTCGATGGAAGCACGGGTCGTCTTGGCGGCCGTGCCGACTTCGCCGCGCATGACGCCATCTTCGGTCACACCGAAAACGCGCGTACCGGACTGCGAAGCACCACTGTCAACCTGCGGGTCGGCCTGCGCACAGAACTGAGCCAGAACGCCGGTGGCCGGGGCCGTGACGGCCGGGATCGTGAAGTTGTAGCCGCTCTTGACGCCGGTGCCGAGCACGGGGTCAATCAGGTCTGCCGTATCGAGCGCCGCCAGCGTGGAGGAGAAAGCGCCGTTGCCGGTGGTGGCCTGGTAGGTGGACTGAGCGGAGTGGATGGTGCGGAGGCTGGATTGGGCCGAGCCTTCGTTGGCGGCGCGGCGGGAAGCGAGGAGGTTAGGGATAGCGATAGCGGCGATGATGCCGATGATCGCGACGACGATCAAAAGCTCGATCAGTGAGAAGCCTTTCTGGCCTTTTTTCTGTTGCATTTCTTTCAGGTGCTCCTTGAAGAGAGAAGATTTAGTTTTTTTAATTTCTCGCGCCATCGGCTTTCTCAGGCATTTGGGCCGCGCTCGGCGCGCGATTGCGTCACGCCTGCTCTTAACAAACACCGTGCCGCAAGCTCTTGGCCGCGAGAATTGCAGAAATACGCCGAAAAAAGCTTGAAAAATTTTTTGCGGCGATTGAGTGAGAGCGGTTCATGCCGTGAACTGACAAATAACGGCAGCCGCCGAGTGACGGTTTTCGGTAAATTTCAGTTGAGCGGGGGAGGGGCAAGGGAACTTAGGAGGCGAGAGACGAAAGGTCACTGCGCGAGGGCATTACTAGTAGCCGTGGCGGTGGCTCCGACTTCGACACGAATCACGCCCGAGGCGTCAATGTAGTAATGCTGGAAGACGTTGAGGGGGTCCAGGACGGGGTTAGCGAGGGCTTCGTAGTTGAGGTCGTCGGCGGTGGAGACCGTGAACGTGTAGCCGCTCTTTTCGCCGCCGCTCAGGCTTGGATCGGCAATATAATTGGCGCTTCCAAGCTCTGCGAGGCTTCCATAGCGGCCGTTGGCCGCGCGGTAAGAGGCTTGTGCGGAGTTGATGGCGCGCATCGAAGCGACGGCCGAGGCGGACTTGGTGGCCTGCCTGGCCTGTTCAAGATAGGGGATCGCAATCGAGGCGATGATGCCGATGATGGCGACGACGATGAGGAGTTCGATTAACGAGAAACCTCGTTGTGATGTGGAAGAATTGTTCATGCGGCTGGGCTGGGGGCTTACCTTTCTCAGAGTTTGATGCTCGGGTAAGACGAGCATCCCACGCCCCCTCAGCAATGGGCGTGCCGCAGCAGCATAAAAAGAAGTGATGAGTGAT
>DATEMM010000111.1:0-3200 GCA_035275605.1 Pyrinomonadaceae bacterium | reverse complement strand
CCCGGCGTTCGAGTCCTGGTACTGCTGTTCGAGCCGCGCCGCCACGACACTCAGGTCGGCGTTCGCTTGCTCGACCGAGACGCCCGGCTTGAGGCGGCCGATGGCATTGAGGAAGATTGCGCCGCGCTGCTGGTATCCGCTTGCCTGCGGGTCGATGGGGAGCCAGAAGTCCGTCGCGCCGGTGACGAGCTCGAAGCGGAAGTCCTCGGGCGTGACGCCGACGACTTCGCGGTCGCGCCCGTCGAGCTTAATCACGCGGCCGACGATCTGCGGGTCCCCGCCGAAGCGCCGCTGCCACAGCCCGTGACTGATGATGACGACGGGCGCGCCCGGCTGCTCGTCTTCGGGCGCAAGCAGCCGGCCCGTCAGCGGCTTAGTCAGGAGTACGCGGAAGATGTCGCCAGAGGCGACGACGCCCGTGATCTGCTCCGGCGCGTCGACGCCGCTCAGCGCCGCGGTGGACCCCGTGTAGGCGGCCAACGCCCCGAGCGCCTGATTCTGGGCGCGCAGGTCGGAGAAGTTCAGGTACGAGTGCGGCCGCGAGAAGTCGTTCCGACTTGCGTTGGCGCCGAAGACTCTCACGAGCTGTTCCGGCTGCTCAAACGGGAGCGGGCGCAGCAGCACCGCGTTGACGACGGAGAAGATGGCGGTGTTGGCCCCGACGCCGAGGGCGAGCGTGAGCGCCGCGACCGCGGTGAAGCCCTTGTGCTTGGCGAGCATGCGCGCCCCATACTTGATGTCCTGAAGAAGATTTCCCATTGAGCCGTAACCCCCACTAGTTTTCAACCTAGGACTGGGATTTATTTAAGCTTGAAAATTTGCGTGAAGCTCATGGCGTGTTCGGCGCTGCCCTCCACCTTGATTTTGCCGGCGTAGAACAGCTTGATGCCTTCGTTGTCGGGGTCGGTCCGTAGAGTTTGCAAGTCCTTCTCCGTAATGTTTATCACGGCGCTAGGGTTCGGCGCCGGCGCCCCCTCAAGCATCGTGGGCTTATCAGCTGACAGGTCGATTATGAGCGTTCTGGCCCCGGTAACGTTGAGCTTGTAGACACCGCCGATCTTGCGTGCGGCATCCACGTTGCGCTCTAAGACCCCACGGATATCGGCGACGAACTGTTCAGTCAGGTTCGCCGGCTCCCGCATGCCCTGGGGAAGTTTGCGGACGATGGAATTGTCTAGGACCAAAACGTCCAAGTCGCAGTTGAGAAAGAAGTCGAGAGCCTGCTCGGGCGTCTCGACGATGGGCATTCCTCTGCGGTTAAAAGACGTGTTCAGCAGCACGGAGATGCCAGCCTGCTCTTTGAAGGCGCGGAGCAGTTCGTAATATTTGGGGGAGACTGATGCCTTAACGGTCTGGATTCTGGCCGATTGGTCCTGGTGCGTGACGCTCGGGATTACCTGCCGCCACTCGGGTCTGACCGGGGCGATGAGAATCATGTAAGGGCTTTCGTAGTCGCAGTCGAAGTAAACTGACGCGTCCTCGGCGAGAACGGACGGCGCGAAGGGGCGGAAGTCTTCGCGAAATTTGATCCTGGCGTTGATGAAGTCCCGCATCTCTACGCGCCTCGGGTCTGCGAGGATGCTGCGGTGCCCGAGCGCCCTCGGCCCAAACTCGGCGCCGTCCTGAAACCAACCCACGGTCTTTCCGGCGGCCAGCAGCGCCGCCGTCTGTTGAATATAGTCGTCCGGCGCGGCGAAACTCACCGACTCCTTGTAGGCTTCAAGCGCCTTCGCTACTCTCCTGCTACGGTACGGCCGGCCGAGCGCCATCGAGCCGCTATGAAGAACGCGCTCCTGTTTGAGCACCTCCATCAAGCCGTAGTAGGCGCACCCGACGGCTAGCCCATTATCCCCGGCCGCCGGCTGTATATAAATGTCCTTGAACTTCGTATTCTTCAAGATGAGCCGGTTGGCGACCGCGTTCAGCGCCACCCCGCCCGCGTAGGCCAGGCGCTTCGACGGCGCCAGTTCATAACGGGCGTTGATGACGTAAAGGATAGCGCGCTCCAACTCCCTCTGCACCCAGTAAGCGATATCGGCGTAGTACTGAAAATCCTGCTTGAACTGTTCGTAGTTGCGGCAGGGGCGGTTGAACACCTCCATCCAGTCGTAGCGGACAAACGCTCGCCCGTCCTTCAGCTCGAAAATCTCAAAGTCGTAAATGCCCGGGCGGCCGTAAGGGGCCAAGCCCATGAGCTTGCCGGGGTCTTCGAAGCCGCTGAAGACGTACATGCTGGCGGCCAGGTACAGGCCGCCGATAGAGTGCAGCGTGGTGTTCGGGTGCATCGGGTAGTTTCTTAAATTCGTGCCCCACGGGGAGAAGTCCTTGTGGACGGTCGTCACCTTGTTGTCTTTGAAAACGTAGTAGCTGTCTTTTTCAAAGTACAGGTGGCGCAACTCCGGGCTCGGATTTTCGGGCGCCAGCGCGCCTTCCAGATCGGTGCAGTCGTCGAAACTGTTGCCGCACCCGTCTATCACCATGACGGCGGCTTCCTCAAAGGGGGAAGTGCCGATGGCGCTGTAGGCGTGAGCTATGTGGTGCGAGATGGTGACGACGGGCACGGTCTGGTTAAGCACGCGCGGCCCCTGCCACCAGTCGTTGCCCTGCCGGAGCATGCTGAAGTTCGCGTTCTGAACCACCAGCGTAAGGTCGTTGTAAGTAATCCCCGCGGCCTCCAGGCAATAACTGATGGCTTCCGTGTCGTTGCCGCCGTCGTGCTTGCGGCGTGTGAGCCTCTCCTTCTCGATGGCGACACGGATGCGGCCGTCTTTCAGTAGGCAGGCCGAGCCGTCGTGTGAGAGGCCGGTTCCCAAGACGTAGACAGGTTTTTCACTCTTTACCATGACGGTTCTGCCCGGCGTCGCTTTGCGATCACTCACGAGGCGCGCTTAGAGTTGACGGCCGTGAGGTGCGTGGGAGGAATTTAAACCTTTCGCGGGAAAGGTTTTGGCCACATCGTTGTCGAAAACCGGGGCCACCATAGCAAATGTCCGACGATTTATCCTCCGACTGCCAACGCGAAAAATCCCCGGCGTGAATCACATTTTTTCTTCCTGTAAATATTTCGTGGCTGCAGCGGCGAAATATTTACAGGAAGAATTACTTTTTAACCCTGATGTCAGGACACTTTGTGTAACTCAGCGTGTCAGGACAAGTTAGCGCACTTGTAAGAGTCTTGTTCTGCCATGAATAACTACTCT
>DATEMM010000110.1:0-3296 GCA_035275605.1 Pyrinomonadaceae bacterium | reverse complement strand
GAAAATCGAGGGCGCGCCGCTCACATTACGCGAACTTTCAGCTTCTCCCCCGAAACCTGATAACTGCCTGATCAATTCACGCGCAGGGGGAGAGAGCGCGTTATCTCTGCCGCTTACCATTCGAGCCCGCTTTCTTAAGTTACGCTCGCGGTCCTGAATTTTCGGCGGCTCTCCTTTGATGAAACGGGCAACAGGCAGGTTGGCCCTGTTTAACCCCTGCGGCCTCGCCTGTTACGCCTGCGCACGGGAGAGCTTCGCTGATTAACGTTACGATTTTGTTCTATTTTGTTAACCTCACCATCAAACTTTACGCTCGTCCCATCGGGCGGGCGCGGGATCGAGACGGCGACGAAGGGCGACGTGAGCGCCTCCGTCACGAAGTCGCCGGGCTTCGGGCTCTGCTCGTTGACGCGTACCAGGAGGGTCGAGCCCTCGCGCCTGATTTCCGCGACGGAGATTCCGTAGCCGCCAGTGTTCTTCATTCCCTGGTAAGCGATGATGACGGCGCGCGTGTTGAAATTCACCTCAGGCATTGGCCCTGCGCTTCCCCTGTTGTTGAGCTGCCAGGCGCTCTCCCACTCACTCTGATTCATAATGAGCTGGACGGAACGCGCTCCCTTGTAGCCGCTGTTGTAGCCGGTCGCGAGCACTGAGAAATCAACCGCGCGCTGCGGGTCGGTCGCGTTATGCAGGTCAACCGCCCTGGCCCCATCGCCGAGCATCGCCAGGCGTATGATCTTGAGAGGCGGCATCCCGTAGCTGAGCAGGCGGTCGTGGAACTCGCGCAGGTTAAAGTTTGCGCCCGCGTGCTGCCTGTACTCTTCGCGCAGTTTCAGAATCTGCATCTTGCCGAGCGTGTAGACAAGATAGGTCGGGTCGAGCGTGCCGCGCCTGGCCTCGCGCTCGGCATTGACTCGCTCCTGGTAGCCCTCGCGGACGAAGAACTCGACGCCCTCTTCGTAAGTCATGCCCTGCGTGTGCAGGCCGAGCCCCACCAGGTAACGACACAGCCGCAGGAGCGCGGCGCTCAACTGTGCCAGCTTGAGCTTCGGGTTGTTGCCGCCGAAACCTTCGTCCAGCATCATCTGCTCGCAGTAGTGAGCCCAGCCTTCCGTGAAGCTCGCCGACCCGAGCGCGACGCGCACGCGCGAGGGCTGCCGCTTCAGGGCCAGGTACTGGTAGTAATGGCCGGGGTAGACTTCGTGTATGGAGATGACCGGCAGACTGTAACGATTGTAGAAGCTGAGATGCTCCTCGCGTCGCCCTTCGCCCCACTGCGGGTCCGGCGGCGTGACGTAGAAGTAGGCTTCCGTCGCGGCGCGCTCGAACGCGCCCGGCGAATCCATAGAGGCAAAGCTGGTGGAGCGCGCGTACTCGGGCGTTTCGGCGACGGTCAGGTCCTCGCGCGCGGGCGGCGTCAGGATGTTCTCCGTGCGGACGAAGGCGCGTATGCGGTCCAGCTCGGCGCGCGTGTCGCCGACGAGCCCGTCGCTGGAAGGGTGCTCGCGCCCGAGCGAGCGCAGCGCCGCGCGGACGCCACGGCCCGGCGCGACCTCTTCGGCAAGCTGGCGCATCTCCTCCTGCGTGCGGCGCAGTTCCCTTTCGCCCTCAGCAATGAGCTGCGCGACGGGCGTTTCGACCATCTCGTCATAAAGCAGCTTGTGGCGATAATTCTCCGCGCCGATGGCGAAGCTTCCAGTGGAGCGCGGCAGGAGGTCTCGCTCCAGCCACTCGCTAAAGGAGCGTAGCGCCGTGATGACGCCGCCGTTGGCCGCTTCGAACTCCGCTTTGCGCGCGGCGCTAAGAGAAGCGCCCCCTGCGCGCTCAAGCATCTGCGGCACGACGCGCGAAAAGTAATCGACGCTTCCGCGCACCTGCGCAATCGCCGTCTCCGTGTAAATGCGCGGCGGGGTGTCCAGATTGGCGCGCGCCTCACCCAGTAGCCTCGTAATCTCGCGCTCGCGCGCGAGCACAGCCGTCAGCCTCTGCTCGACGGGCGCATAGGCGCGCTTGAGTATGTTGTCAACGCTCGAAGAGACCAGCCGGTTGTAGAGGTTCGGGTCGCGCTGCCAGGCGCGTATGTCCTGTAGGTCCAGAAGCTGCCCGCGCGCGTGCGACAAGAGGACCAGGTAGTCGTAGCGCGCCTCTTCCGTCAGGGCGGCCGCGTTGATGCGCGAGAGCACGTTGATGGTGTCGCGAAGGCGGCGCACCTCGCGTGCGATTGCGTCGCGGCCGCGCGATTCCAGGCGCGAGTCGTACTCGTGCAGCCCGGCGGAGGTCGCCTCTGTCGGGTTGAAGTTGTAATAGCCCTTTAGATATTCGTCCGCGAGTTGGCGAAAGCGCGCGGTAGTGTAATTGGTGCCAGAGACCTGCGGCGAGGCGTTGCGCGGCGCGGGAGGACGGCGACGACGCTGCGCGGCGATTTCCGGCGCGGGCGCGAGCGTACACGCTAAGAAGGCGAGCGTGACGAGCAGAGCGGGAAGTTTCCTTCTCATTAATTGAGAGACTCTCTTCAGAAGCGGCTCGAAGGGGGCGGCCCTTAAAATTATCGTGGGGGAGTTGTCCTGGGAGAGATTAACACAGAAGAGGTCGCGCGGTCTGCGGCGGGCTCTTTTTACTTTTTGGACTTGTGCGGGTCGATCCGCTCGTTGAGCCAGTCGGTCGCCTCGTCTACCGCCCCGACGTGTACGCTCCCGCCTTTCAAGACGCGGATCATGGCGATGATGAAGAGGACGGTCGAAGCGGCCCAGAATAGTTTTCCGCCTACGCTTGAGCCTGTGATGCCCCCGACAATGTTGAAAATAATCTTGAGGACAACGGCCGCTATCTGCAAGGCCAGCCCCTGCGCGGCGTGGAAGCGTGCGCGCGGCTCGCTGCGCGGCGTGAGGAGCAGCTCAAGGACCCCGACCACCGCGCCGATGAAGAAAGGCGTGTAGGGGAGCGCGAGCGTCACGTTTTCGGGGAGCCCCAGGCCGGGGACTGTGCGCTTCGACGAAGGCGACGCGGCGACGGGCGACATCTCGGCGGTCGCCCCGACGGGCTTGGGCGGATAGCTCGGCGGAACGTTGATGGACGGGTACGAGACCGGGATGGAAGAGTCGTAGCGCTTGGTCGGGGCCTCGTTGTCCCAGCGCTCTTCCACCTTGGGCAGGGGCTCGACCGGGCGCGGCTCGCCCCAGGTGTCGTCCGCCTCCCGGCCGTAATCCGGGTCAAGCGGGTTCGTGTCGTACTTGGTCTTCTTCTTCTCTTTCATCATCGAAGACTATTTACGAAAACCTTGCACGTTCAGTTCACAC
>DATEMM010000109.1:0-16990 GCA_035275605.1 Pyrinomonadaceae bacterium | reverse complement strand
AGCCCTCGCATTTACCTCTCTTAATATTTTCGGAATATTTTGTGGTGACAATCGGCTCAGAGTCGTATATATAGCGTCTGGTTTAAAACTCTCCGGCTGGTGTGGGATGGGCCAGGAGCAAACAGGCGACCACGCCAGCGCATCAAAGGGGTCAGCGGTTCGTTCTTTGCATGAGCGTTAACGGGTGCGGCCCAGGAGGGGCCGGGACCGAACCAATCGCGGTCGGGTTCTCAGCAAGACCTCCTCGAAAGAGGCACGCACCACGTTGAAGTTCACCGCTCATGGATGGGAGGACGACCATGTTAGCAACAATGGAAATGGAAAAAGAGAACGAGACAATGGAAACGGTCTTCCTTGACCCGGATCAAAAGAGTCCGCGCGCGCAGGAATTCGAGGAGAAACTATCGGCCCGCATCGTCGGGCAGGAGCGCGCCGTCCGCCGCATGAGCGGCCTTTACCAGATATTTCTGGCGGGCATGAATCCGCCGAACCGCCCCGTCGGCACGATGCTTTTTCTGGGGCCGACCGGCTCTGGCAAGACCCGCGTCATAGAGGCGGCGGCCGAGGTGCTCTTTGGCGACCCCAACGCGGTCGTCAAGATTGACTGCGCCGAGTTTCAGCACAGCCACGAAATCGCCAAGCTCATCGGCAGCCCCCCCGGCTACCTCGGCCACCGCGAGACCAGCCCGATGCTGACGCAGGAGAACCTGGACCGTATGCACACGGAAGAGACGAAACTCTCGCTCGTCCTCTTTGACGAGATTGAGAAGGCGTCCGACTCGCTGTGGCAACTCCTGCTTGGCATTCTGGACAAAGCGACACTGACGCTTGGCGACAACCGGCGTGTGGACTTTTCCAAAGCGATGGTCATCATGACCTCAAATCTGGGCGCACGCGAGATGTCAGAGTTGATTTCAGGCGGCATCGGCTTCGCCCCTGGCAAGGGCGCGAAAGACCCTTCCGACACGGAAGTGGATCAGAAGATTTACCGCACGGCTGTCGAGGCCGCACGGCGCAAGTTTTCGCCCGAGTTCATGAACCGGATAGACAAGGTCGTCGTCTTCCGTTCATTGAAAGAGCATCACCTGAGGCAGATTCTGGATTTAGAGTTGCACGCCGTGCAGGACCGCATCATGCAGTCGGCCGGAACGAAATTCGTCTTCCAGTGCTCGGACGCCGCTAAGGACATGCTCCTCAAAGAGGGCATCGATTATAAGTACGGCGCGCGCCACTTGAAGCGGGCTATCGAGCGGTTCCTCGTCTACCCGCTTTCGAACCTGGTAGCGACCAACCAGGTCGGCCTGGGCGATCTGGTCAATGTGGATTTGAACGAGGGCGGCAACAAACTGATCTTCTCGAAGCGTTCGGGCGGCGCGCTGATACACGACGCGCCGGAGGTCGAGGACGAGCACGAAGACGCCGAGACGAAGTCCGGCGGCGTCGGGATGCCCATCCCTCAGACCAAGGCCGCACGCAAAGGGCAAGGGCGCGGCGAGAAAACCGAGAACTAATCCTCGCCCGTCTCCGAGACACTTTCATGATTAGGGAAAAGCGCCGTACTACCAAAAGTCCGGCGCTTTTTTTTATGTCTATATAAAGCCACGAAGGAATTACTCAGGGGAGGTGCCTGCGCTGCGATTCGCCGGGTCGATTTTGACCAGAGCCTCGTAGGCGGCGCGTGAGAGATAGGGGTCCGTCGAATCTAACAGAGCGCGCAAAGAGGGGGCGGCCGAGGGGTCGCCAATCAAGCCCAGAGCGTGAGCCGCCTCGCGCCGGACATCCGCGGGCACGCGCTCGTCTGCAATCAGGGCGGTCAAGGCGGGGACCGCCGCGCGGCTACCGATCTGGCCTAGGGAGCGGGCGGCGGCACGTCGCACGAACTCATTCTCATCTTTCTTGCCGCGCCGCCCTACCAACTGTGCTAGAGACACGACCGCCGCTTCGTCGCCAATCTGGCCGAGGGCAACTGTCGCCGCCCCGCGCACGCCATCCTTTTTCTCTTTCTCTAGAAGTATGACAAGCGCCGGGACGGCCGCACGGCTGCGCGTCTCGCCCAAAGCGTAAGCCGCCTCCTGGCGGACGAACTCGTCGCGGTCCTGAAGCAGCGGGAGTAAAGCTGTGGCCGCTTCGTCTGCCGGCAACGAGAGAACGGCGTGGGCAGCCGTCACTCGCACGATTGCCGAAGAGTCGCTCAAGGCTCTCACGGCCACACGCGAGCTTTCCGGGCGTTTCATCGCACCCAGGCGCATCAACGCGTCTCGCCGCTCCTCCGCTTCGGAAGATTCGAGCCGCCGTCGCTGCTTTTCAATCTCTAGTTGCTGGGGCGTTAAGTGCGAAGGGTCAGAATAGCTGCCCTGCTGTGCCCGAAGAGATGCTGGCACAAAGGCGAAGAGTAGGATGACTGCCAGCGCGCGTCGCAAGGCAATAACTTGCCGCGCGCGTGCAGCGGCTGCTGGCCAAAGTTCGTGTGCTCTCATCAAGTTTAGACGCGGGCGGGCAGCGCGGAGGCGCGGCGCTCGGCGCGGCGGCGCACGGCTTCCCACTCGAAAGCCTGCCGCGCTCGCTTGTTCTCGCGCGCGTCCGCCAGAACGGAGATTAATTCATCCTCCCAGACCCCAGGCAGCGCGCTCGCACGGCGCATAGACTCCATGATTGAGATGTAGTCTAAAACTTCCACCACTTCGGAATCATTTAACGAGTCGAGTTTAAGGGCGAGACGTTGGCGTTCGGTTAGTCGTTTGGCCATCTCTTTGCTCCTTGACTGCAAAGGGCGACGGCCCGGGCGCGGTCAGCTCTTTTGAGGGAGGCTGTAGCGGCGACGTTCAGGAGGCCGTCGGCAGATTACGTATCGGTGCGAGGGACACGTGTTTTTATTTTTCACCGGCGTAGGTTGCGTCTCCAATACTTATGAACTTCGTAAAGCGGCCAGTCCGCTAGGCCAACCTCACTTGAAAACATTTCGCTTGCCAGGGGGAATTCGCCCGCAATATACACGAGACAGGGGAGAGCGCGCAAGAATAATCAGAAAAGGGTAGTGGTTCAGTTCGAGGGAGATTCAAACAGGGATGGACAGAGATTGTCAGGATAAAAGAAATAAGAACTAGTTATCTTATTTCTTTTATCCTGACAATCTCTGTCTATCCCTGTTAATTATTCCTCTAATTGAACCACTGCCCAGAAAAGCTGCCTACGGCTTCTCGTCGCTGAGCGTGACGATTCGCGGAGTGATGCTGTCTTCCTTGAGATCGAGGAGGCCGACGGTGCGGGGCAGATTGAATCGCTTCGGACCGGCGCTGCCAGGGTTAAAGAGCAGCGTGCCGCGCCAGGAGCCCGAATAGGCCTGATGGCTGTGCCCGAAGATGACCACGTCCGGCATCCGTTGCTCGATGAGCCGCTGCTGCGCGATGCTCATCTTTTCGACGGTCGCGAACTGGTGGCGCACGTAGAAGGTTTTTCCACGGATGACGGCCCGGCGCTCGTTCGGAAAACACATCGTGTCGGCGTCGTTGTTTCCGCGCACGGCGATGACGGGCGCAATCTTCTCCAGTCTCCAGATCAAATCCTCGTTGCCGATGTCCCCGGCGTGGATGATGTGGCTGACGCCCGCGAACAACTCCAGAACCTGCTCGTCCAGTTTGCCGTGTGTGTCGGAGATGACGCCGATGAGCGGGGAGGCTTGGCTCATCACGAATCGATTTTGGAGGCGAGGCTATGCATCGTGTCAACGAGCAAGACCGCAATCGGCGGGTAGAAGACCAGGTTCGGCCTGACGTTCTGGTCGAAGATGAAGGCCAGATCGTTCATCACGTAGTGTAATTGCTCGGCAGCGAGGAGCCCCGCCGCAACGCTGATGATGTAACCGACCACCAGAAAGACGTAGGCCGAAAAACGCGTGAAGGGTTTTTCGGACTTCTCCCCCTCGGTCATGATTGAGACGTGAATCTGTTCGGGCTTGTAAGTGTAGCGGGCGAAATATTCGCGCAGGCGGGACGCCAGGTGCCACAGGCCGACGATGAAGAGCGCGATCACGACCCCTCGTCCCATCACGCCGATCTGCCAGAACTTAGGCTTGAGCATGGCGACGATGAAGGTTGAGAAGAAGAGCGTGACCGTCGTAAAGACCGCCTGCGAGCGCTCCGTGTTGGCGCGCCGGTCTGCCTCCAACAGCAAGTCAACCACCCTGTCGCAGCGCGCCTGCGCCGTGACCATGCGCATCCGGCGAGCGTGTATGTTGTCCGAATTGAGGACAAACCCGCTCCGCTGCTGCCTCTCCTTTTCGCACTTGGCGTCGTAGGCAGCGCGTTCCTGCGGGTCGCTCAGCGTCCGGTAGGCCAGGGCGAGCAGGGCGAACTTGCGCGCCGAGTGCTCCGAGCCGTTGTTGACGTCCGGGTGCGCACGACGAGCCAGACGGCGATAGGCTGATTTGATTTCAGCGGTCGTCGCCGTGCGCTCAACGCCCAGGGTTTTATAGTAATCAACCACCGCGCTCTTCCTAAAATTACCTCAAAAGACAGCGATGGGACGCCCGATTATCTCTGCTTTAAGCGGGCAGGGAGGGTCGCCCTTGACGAGCACACTATAGCACGAGGCAAGCAAATTCGTCTCGCCCGAAGTTAATTTCAGTCTTCGGGCGAGACGAACCGAGCTCTCAATAACGCTTGGTGGCCCGGGGTAAGGCCAACGGAGGTGAGGACCGTTAGATGAAGCCAGAGTTGGGAGATACTTTTATCTCGGGCGGCCCCCGAGAGGGGCGAGGACGATTTTTAGTGGCGATCCCCCACCCTGGCTTCGACCTCGAACCAGCAATGCACGTGCCAGCATAGGCGAATGCCGAAAATAGAGTAAAAATAGAACCTGGTGCCTCTGGAAGGGGCCTCAGTGTCTACATCTGTAGACATTCGGTGTCCACAGATGTGGACGGAGGCGGACGTTTCGGGGCGGCGAAGGAGAGATGAAAGGTAGAGGGAGAGGAGGATGGCGAATTCTTCCGATTCACTCGCCATCCTTTTCCAGACAAATTTAACCGGCGGTTGCGACCGGCTTTTCTGTGCCCTGATGGTCGGATTCGGCGCGGGCGGCGCGCTCCACCATCTCAATCAGTGTGCGGACGGCGATGCCGGTTGGCCCTTTGGCGCGATAAGGCTTGGCATCGTCTCCCCAGGCCGTGCCGGCGATGTCCAGGTGCGCCCACGAAACTCCGTCGGCGAACTCTTTGAGGAACGCGGCGGCGGTGATTGTTCCGGCCTTGCGCCCGCCGACGTTCTTGATGTCGGCGATGTCTGACTTGATCTGCTTGGAATACTCTTTATCCAGCGGGAGCTGCCAGAACTTCTCGCCGACCTCTTTACCCGTCGCGATGATCTCGTCAATCAATTCCTGATCCGTTCCCAGGACCGCGGTATTGACATCGCCCAGAGCGATGGAGACAGCGCCGGTCAAAGTCGCCATGTCAACGATTCGTTTAGCGCCCAGCTTCTTGGCGTAGCAGATGGCGTCGGAGAGAATCAGGCGGCCCTCCGCATCCGTGTTGATAATCTCGATGGTTTTGCCCGACATGGCTTTGACCACGTCGCCTGGCTTGGTGGCCTTGCCCGACGGCAGATTCTCCGAAGCGGGCACTACTCCCAGCACAGGGATCGGGGGCTTCAACTGCGCTATGGCGCGCATCGCGCCGAGCACGGTTGCGCCGCCCGTCATGTCGTACTTCATCAGCTCCATGTTCTCGCCGGGTTTGAGCGAGATTCCGCCGGAATCGAAAGTGATGCCCTTGCCGATGAAGGAGAGGAGATTGTCTTCGCCCTGTTCCGAAGCTTCGCGCGGCGTGTATTTGAGGATGATCAGTTTCGCATCCTCCTCCGACCCTCGCGAGACGCTCAGGAGCGCGCCCATGCCTTCCTGCTCCATACGCGCTTCGTCGAGCACGTCAACGCTGAGCCCGAACTCTTCGGCGATGGAGCGCGCACGCTCCGCCAGGTCCGAGGGCGTCATGTACGCGCCGGGTTCGTTGGCCAGGTCGCGCGTGAAATTGACCGATTCGCCGATGACGCGCCCGCGCTCGGCCCCGCGCTTCAGCGCCCCTTCGTCCGCGCCTTCGCTGATGAGGACGAGCCGCTCGATGGTCCGCTCCTCCTTATCCACGGTGCGGTACTTATCAGGCTCGAACAAGCCTATGACGGCTCCTTCGGCTGCGGCCGCCGCAGACTTTTCCGCGTCTCCGCCGGAGCGCGAAACGAGGCCGATGGTCTTGACGTTCTTGCCGCGTAGAAAGCGCACGCTCGCCCCGGCAAGCTGCGAAATCTGCGCCGGGCCGAAGGCGTCTCGCTCGCCCACGCCGATGAGCAGAAGACGACGCGCGCGCAGGCCGCCGCCCCCGGTCAGGTGAACGTAAACGGTCTCGCCCTCTTTACCTTTCAACTCTTCGGACTCGATCACCGACCTGACGACCCCGCTTGCGGCCTCGTCCAACTCTTTCAAAATGCCTTCGTCTGCCTTCTCGTCTTTGAAGACGGGGACGACCAGGGCCTGCACGTCCTGCTCCTGGTAGCGCCCCGCGCTCGTTTGGACTTCCATAGAAATGTTTTCCTCTCTCAAGTCTTTTGGTCAAATCTTACGGGCGAAAGCCTCGTTCTTTCAATTGCGCGCGGGTCTCGCGCTCAACAGTCCTGCGCAGCTCCGTCTCTCGCTTGTCGTAAAGCTTTTTGCCGCGGGCGACGCCGACCTCGAATTTCGCGCGCCCGTTCTTCAAATAGATGCGCGTTACAACCAGCGTCATCCCCTGCACCGTTGACGACTGTTCCAGCCGGTCAATCTCGCGGCGGTGCAGCAATAATTTACGCGTTCGCAACGGTTCGTGGTTCGCTCTGTTGCCGTGAGAATAGGGCGAAATATGCGCGTTGAACAACCAGGCCTCGCCATCGCGCACGGCGACGTAGGAGTCCTTCAACTGGACGCGCCCCTCCAGCACGCTCTTTATTTCGGTCCCGGTCAAGGCGATGCCCGCTTCATACTTGTCAGAAATATGATATTCATGGAAGGCCGCTCGGTTAGTCACCAGCACTTTTTCCTCGTTAGAAGCAGCCATAACTCGATTCTAGCTTTAAGCTCTTGGGTTTTTGATTCGCAAAGAATGGAGAGATTGTGTCCTGATTCAATCGCCAATCAAAATCCATCATCAAAAATTGTCCGTCTCCCCGCGCAAGGGTCTGACCATCAACTCGCCCGCCGCGTCCTCAGCCTTCTTCCCTTCATAGAGCACGTCGTGGACTTCGCGCGTGATCGGCATCTCGACGTTCAATTTGCCGGCGAGCCTGTGAACGGCGAGCGTCGTCTTTACGCCCTCCGCGACTTCGTGCATCCCCGCGGTAATCTCTCCTAAAGTCCTGCCCTTCCCCAGTTCCTGCCCGACATAGCGATTGCGCGAGAGCCCACCCGTACAGGTCAATACCAAATCTCCCATGCCCGCCAGCCCCATCAGCGTCTCCATCCGCGCGCCCTGTGCCAGCGCGAACCTGGCGATCTCCGCCAGCCCGCGCGTAATCAGCGCCGCGATGCTGTTAGTCCCGAGGCCGAGCCCTGCGACCATCCCGGCTGCGACCGCCATCACGTTCTTCACTGAGCCGCCAATCTCCGTTCCGGCGACGTCCGCGTTCGTGTAGACGCGCAGGTTCTGAAAGCTCAACTGCTCCTGCACCAGGCGTGCGTCCACCGGATTATCGCTGGCTGCCACGACGGCCGTTGGATGTCCCGCAGCAACCTCCTGCGCGAACGAAGGTCCGGACAGGCAAACGAACCGAGGTTTGAAATGTTCCCCCAAAACATCCTGCGCGATTTCCGAGATTCGCCTGCCCGTTTCAATCTCAATGCCCTTCGTCGCGCTGACAAAAACCATACCGGGCAGCACGTCCGGCAACATTCGCACGAGCAATTCGCGCGTGACGTGCGAGGGGGCTGCGAGCAGCACCAGGTCCGCGCCGTCCAGTGCGGAGCCGAGTTCGCCTGTCGCTTCGACGCCGGGCGGTATCTCGTGCGCGGCTAGATACACGCTGTTGACGCGCCGCCCGTTGACGGACTCAATCACCTCCGCGTTTCGCGACCAGAGGCGGACTCGGTGCCCTGCGCGCGCGGCGATGATTCCGAGCGCCGTCCCCCAACTCCCCGCGCCGATGACTGCGATGCGACTCATCAATCGTCCGAGGTCCCAGGTGCCTTTACTTAAACTTGCTTTCCGTCCCTTTCATCAACCTCCCGATGTTCGCGTGGTGCATCAGGATGATGACCAAGCCGGAGCCCAGCGACGCAGCCATCACGGGCGCAAAGTCCGCGACCGGCTTCACGTAAGCGCTCAGCACCCAGACGAAGAGCGGGAACGCACCCGCCGCCAGGATTGACCCGAGCGAGACGTAGCGCGTCATGACGACCGTCAGAATAAAGATTGCCCCCGCGCACGCCACCGCCAGCGGGTAGAGACTGAGAAAGACCCCGACGCCCGTTGCCACGCCCTTGCCCCCGCGAAAGCCTAGCCACAAGGGGAAACAGTGGCCCAAAATTGCGAGGACGGCCGCGGCCGCCACCCACCAGTTAATCCCGAAATCTTCCGTTAATAGCCAGCGGGCCAGCAAGACGGCCAGCGCACCCTTTATCGCATCGAGCAGGAGAGTCACGACGCCCGCCGCTTTTCCGGCGCGGCGTGTGACGTTGGTCGCGCCCGTTCCGCCCGAACCGGACTGGCGCACGTCCGCGCCTTGCGTGAAGCGCACGATCAAATAACCGAAAGGGACCGAACCAATCAGATATGCGGCGATGAGAGCCGACGCAGGTCGCATTAAGGAACTCCGCGATTGATGAGAGAAATCGGTGCTTCTGGGCAATTCGAGACTATAGCAAGCAAACAAAGGTGGGACAAGGAACTGGAAGGAGTCCCCGGCCCTTAAATCAATCGCCGCCGCAACAGATCAAGCGCCGCCTGCGAGGCGCGCCAGCGTATGAGGTGGCGGTCGCCGGGCAGCATCAGCTTGCGGTGCTCCGTGTGCGCGTCGTCCGAGAGCGCGATGTAGACCAGCCCGACAGGCTTTTCTTCTGTGCCGCCGCCCGGCCCGGCGATGCCCGTGACGGAGAGCCCGAAGTCCGTGTCGGCGCGGCGGCGCACGCCCTCGGCCATCGCTTCGGCGACCTGCCAACTGACCGCGCCGTGGTTCAGTATCAATTCCGAATCCACGCCGAGCGAACGCGTCTTCGCGTCGTTTGAGTAGGTGACGACCCCTTCCATGAAGTAGACGGACGAGCCGGGGACTTCCGTTAAGCGCTGGCTGATGAGTCCGCCCGTGCAGCTTTCGGCGACGGCGAGCGTGAAGCCCGCAACGGCGAGCCGCAGGCCCACCACCTCCTCCATAGTCTCGCCGCGAAAGGCGAAGATAGAATGGCCCAGCCGCTCCTCTATCTGTCCGGCCAGACCGTCGAGCAGCAACTCCGCTTCCCTTTCCGTCTTGGCCTGCGCCGTCAGGTGTATCTCGATTTCGCTGCGGTTGAAGAGGATGGTCGTCTGCGGGTTCTTGTATTGCGTGTAGACGGGCGCAATCTTCTCGTCAACGGCCGACTCGCCCATCCCTACGACGCGCAGGACGCGGCGCACGACCCGGACATCGCCCGCCTTGGCGGCCAGCTTTGGCTGCACGAAGGTTTCGAACATCGGGTGCATCTCGCGCGGCGGGCCGGGCAGGAGGGCTATGCTTCGGCCCTCGTGCTCTATGTACATGCCTGGGGCGGAGCCCTTCGGGTTGTCCAAAACTTCAGCGCCTTCAATGACCATCGCCTGCCGCGAGTTGATCTCGGGCATCTGCCGCCCGAGATCGTAGAACTTGGCGCGAATGCCCTCCAGCACTTTCTCGTTGAGCAGGAGACGGCGGCCCATCGCCCTGGCGGCTATCTTGCGCGTGATGTCGTCTTCGGTCGGCCCGAGGCCCCCTGTCATGATGACGACGCGCGAACGCTTCATAGCGTCCCTGATGGTCTCTTCGAGCCGGGCGTCGTCGTCGCCAACGATGGTCTTCAGCTTGACCTCGATTCCGACACTGTTGAGCTTCTCCGTCAGCCACAGGCTGTTGGTGTCCGTGCGCTCAGAGGTCAGTAGCTCTGAGCCGATGGCTATGATTTCAGCGGTTAGCATAATTTTACAGGGCGCTCAATTATCTCACTTTGAACTCTCTGGGGCTGCGCCGAACACTTTAACCTCGCGCACCCACATGATGAAAGGGCGGCCTGGCGGCCCCTGCTGTGCAGGCTGTAGGATTCTCAGGCGCGCCGTCCTGACGGGCGCGAATTCAAACGCAGTGCGGTCGTAGTCACGGCCCGGCTCCATCCGCGAAATCGTTTGCCAGCGCCCGCCCTCGCCCACGACCTGCAACTCGGCTCGGCGCGAGGGCATGAAGCGATTGCGGTCAAAGCCCCAGTAAATATAGACCGCGGCCAACTGCGTGGGTTCAGCGAAACCGAGCTCAATCCAGTGAGGGTCGTGCGTCTCGGCCGAAGCCCAGTTGCCCTCGTTGTATTTCATCTGCGCGATGCGCCGCACGTCCGCTTCGTCGTCGGTCAAAGGCGTCTTGGTGTAGCCGTCGTAGCTCGAATCAACCTCCACCCGCGCGGGCCTTATCTCCGTCAACGAAGACCCTGGCGTCTGCCCCGCTTGTGAAGCGGCCTCCTCAGGCTTCCCTGACGGCGCAGCGCCGCGGTTGACGAAGAAGATGATTAAGCTCAACACGGCGAGCGAGGCCAGCCCGACTCCGAGCCACAGGCCCATAGTTCGTTTACTGCGCCATTCGTCGGCCTCCTGGCGCGTGAGCCTGACGGTCGCAGTCGAGTTCCCGAGTTCGTGGCCGCACACCTGACAGTGCGCCTCGTCGCCCCCTGCTTGCGCGCCGCAGGAGGGGCACATCTGTGCCTTGATGGGCTGCGTCGGATTAGTAATGCGCCCAGGGTCTGGCACAGTGGGGGCAACGATCTTCCGCGTCTCGACCTCGATTCGAGAGTGCGTCTGCAAAGCTTCGTCTGTCGTCGCCGCGCCGGGAGCGTGCCCGCGTGCCTCGCGCACCGCACGCAGAAATTCTGTCGCCGAAGCGAAGCGGCCATCGGGCCTCTTTTCCAGAGCGCGCATGATGACTGCTTCCAACGCGGGCGTCACCTGCGGGCTGATTTGAGAGGGCGGCTGCGGCGGCTGGTTCACGTGCGCGCGGACGACTTCGAGCTGCGAGAGACGTCCGCCCTTATCATGGAACGGGGGCCGACCCGTCAACATCTCGTAGAGAATGACCCCAAGGCTGTAGATGTCAGAGCGCGGGTCAACCGGCACGCCTTCGGCCTGTTCCGGCGAAACGTATTCGGGCGAGCCGTAATTGCCGCCCGTGTTCGTCTTCTCGGAGCCGACCAGCTTGACGATTCCGAAGTCTGTAATCTTCACGCGGTCTTCGGGCGTGATGAGGATGTTGGCGGGCTTGAGGTCGCGGTGAATCAAGCCCTTGTGCGTGGAGCCGTCCTGATCCTGGTAGGTCAGGGATTGCGCGTAGGCGACGGCCTCCAGCATCTGCTCGAAGAAGTGTAGGGCACGCTCTACTGGGAGCGGGCAGACCTCGCGCTCCAGGAGCTGTGCCAGCGAGCGCCCCTCGACAAACTCCATCACGATGTAATAGGTCTGGGCGGCGACGATGTAGTCGTAGATTTTGACGATGCCGGGATGGTCTAGCTGCGATTGGACGAAGGCTTCGCGCTCGAAGCGCGGGCGCAGGCGGCGCAGGTCGCTGTGGCTCGACGCGCTGATGGATTTGATGGCGACCTCGCGCGGCAGCTTGAGGTGACGGCCGCGGTAGACGACGCCCATCCCGCCGCGCCCGATGCGTTTCTCAATCCTGTAGTTCCCGATGATGGTTTCGGTCGCCACAACGTTTACGGGTAAATAGTAAATGGTCAATGGTAAATAGACGCACGTTTTATCTATTTACCACTGACCATTTACTATTTACCTTCCTTTACGCCGTCTTCTTTTCTTCCTCGTAGAGGTCGCGCAAGACTTCGGCGATGGGCGGCGGCGGAGCATGCGTGCTCTGGCGGCGTGAGGATTCAGCATTCATCGCCGGCTCTTCCCCGGCGGCGGAGACCTGGCGCGGCGCGACTCCCGCGTGTGCGTTCGCGGGGTTGAGCGTGGTGATTAAATTCAGGCGCTCGCGGCTCTCGGCCAGCATGAAAGCGGCGCGGTTGTGGCGCGCGCGGTCCAGGCTGCGGATGGCCGCCATCGTCTGCGGCGCGACCGCAGGCTCGCGCTCCAGCTTCCTCAGGATGTGAACGTAGCGGCGCAACTCCTGCGACGGGGCGAGCCGGTGGCGCTCGTCCGAGAGGTCGTTCTCAACGATGTAGGAGAGGTGCTCGGCGGCAGCTTCGTGATCGCCCGCCTTGTGGTAGAGCGCCCCGAGCGCGAAGTAGATGAGCGGCGGCGGGTCCGACATGGAATGCAGGATGCGCTCGCCGCGCTCTATGACTTCGGCAATTTCGAAGCCGAACCAGTGCCGCTCCTCATCGCGCAGGACGTCGTTGGCCGCGATGTAGAACTCGAAGATGCGGCCCGTCTCCTGATGTTCAGTGTGCTGCACGGCCCGCCAGATGAAGAAGGTGACGGTGGCGAAGAAGATGATGACCGAGAAAGGAATCCCCATAACGCCGAGCATCGCGATGATGATGATGATGGCGAGCAGCCTCTGCGCCGTCTCTTTACCCTTATTGTTCATTAATTCACCCGCCGCCTTACAGCCTCGCCGGCTTCTTCGGTCGAGAGCTTGCCGCCGAGGTCGCGGGTCGTCTCGCTTCGGGCTATTGACTCGCCCACAGCTCTTTCGACCGCGCGGCCCGCTTCGTCAAACCCGAGGTATTCTAGCATCATCGCCGCAGTGAGAATAGAGCCAATCGGGTTGGCAAGATTTTTTCCGGCCAGCGGAGGCGCGCTCCCGTGCACCGGCTCGAAGAGGGAGACGCGGCCTGGGTGAATGTTGCCCGACGCGGCCAGGCCCAGTCCGCCCTGTAGCGCCGCGCCGAGGTCGGTCAGGATGTCGCCGAAAAGGTTGTTCGCGACGATGACTTCGTACTGCGTAGGGTCCAGCACCATGAACATCGTCATCGCGTCCACGTACTGGTGATTGGCCTCAATCCCCTCGTAGTCGGCCGCCACTTCCCTGAAGACCCTCTGCCAGAGGTCGCCGCCAAAGCGCTGCACGTTGGACTTATCGGCCATAGTCACGCGACGCCGCCCGTGCTTTCGGGCGTAGTCGAAAGCAGCCCGGATGATTCTTTCGACCCCGCGCCGCGTATTCAACTCCTCCTGCGTGGCTATCTCGTCAATTGTCCCCTTCTTGAGGAACCCGCCCGCGCCGCAGTAAGCGCCCTCCGTATTCTCGCGGAAGACGACGAAATCTATGTCAGCGGGCGTCCGCTCTCGAAGCGGCGTCAGACGAGCGTCGAGCAGGCGCACGGGGCGTAGATTGATGTAGAGGTCCAGGCCGCGCCGCATCCCGAGCAGAATGTCTTCGGCGTGTTTGTTTGAAGCCACGCGCGGGTCGCCGAAAGCGCCCGCCAGAATCGCGTCGAACTCTCGGGAGAGCATTTCGAGCGCGCCTTCGGGGAGGCTCACGCCCTCGCTCAGGAATTTATCCGCCCCCCAATCGAAATGGGTCAACTCCAGCTCGACCTGATGCGTCTCGCGCAGGCGTTCGAGCACGGCGACGGCTTCGCGTATGACTTCGGGGCCGATGCCGTCGCCGGGGATGACGGCGATTCTTTTGGCTGTTTGCGTCATAAGGGTACGCACAAGACTGGCACACGCGAGCCGCGCAGGACTTTTTCGGCGGTCGAGCCAAACAGGACCTCTTCGGGCGGGAGTGAGCGCCCGCGCATGCCCATGACGATCATGGGAAGGTCCAGGTCACGTGTGATTTTTAGAATCTCTACGAAGGGAATGCCGACGACGACCATACGCTCGACGTTGACCTCGCCCGTCTCAAGTTTTTCGAGCATGCTTGCGAAGTCGCTTTCGGCACGCTCACGCATCCGGGCCATAATTTCATCGGATGAGCCGAGCCCGGCGGCGACGGCATCGTTGATGAAATCTTCGTTGATGACGTGGAGGAGAGTCAGGTCGCCGTCCGGCGCGGCGATGCCCGCGGCGGCTCTCACGGCATTGACGGAGCATTCGGAGAAGTCAACCGGAACGAGAATGTCAGGCGCTTCGAGCATAATTTCAGCCTCCTTAAATCCTCCTCGCCTTTCACCCGGCGGAGCGCCTGCTCACGAGCCGTTCTTCAATGCGGGGGAGACTGGCGAGGACAACGTCCGCGACAATCTTTAAACTCTGGGGCGAAATTTTATCAATCGTGTCCTGGGCGGTGTGCCAATAAGGATAGGTGCCGAGTTGGATGATGTCTAGAGACTCTATGCCTTCTTTCAGGAACGGCTCGTGGTCGTCTCCCCCGACTCCTTCGATCTCGTCAACGAACTGTGCGCCGTAGCCTAGTTCATCCGCCGTCTGCCAGACAGTATCAATCAACCAGCGGCTGCTCATCTCCTCGTCGCGTCCCAACCGTAGGTTTTTATAACCGATCATGTCGAGGAGAATCATCGCCCGCACGCGCCCGAGCTCGTTCTTCTCCCTGAGCTGCTTAACGTAATGGCGGCTGCCGTAAGTGTTATCCGGCCCGTCCGGGTTCTGGCAATCCTCCCATTCCGCGCAGAAAGCCTCTTCCCCGTCGAAGAAGACGAAGCGGTAGGTGAATCTAGGCTTTGGCAGGCCGGATTGCATGACGCGCGCCATTTCGAGCAGGGCGGCGGTCGAAGACGCCCCGTCGTTCGCGCCGTCGAAGCGAAATTGTTTGAATGGCTTCGTGTCGTAGTGGCTCGACAAGATAATCACGTCGCTCGATTCGCCTGGCAGCTCCGCAACCACGTTCACCATCTTCCGCTGTCCGACGGGCGTAGTCGCCTGCCACTCGTCCAACGAGACGCTCAGGCCGTAGGACTTCAACTCGCCGACGATGTAATCGCGCGCCTTAGCAAGCTCAGCCGAACCCGCCGGCCGCGGGCCGAAGTCAATCTGCTTGCGGACGTGCTCGAAAGCACGCTCTCCATCTATAGTGAGTTTCGGAGAGGTATTTGTTTGACCGGGCGATGCGGCGGGGGTCGGCGCGGTTCCGGCATTGCCGTTACGTTTAGGATTGTTGCCGCGGCAGGCCAGGAACCCGAGCGGGAGCGCCAGGACCAGGAAGAACGTGAAGGTGGCGCGCGAATTGTTCGGGCGCGTCGCCTGCGGTTGAGCATGTGACGATGGCTTCATCAATTATTGGCGGGGGCTCCTTCCTGCGCTTCCTCTGAATGTTCAGTCTCGCCGGTCGGCGGAAGATGTTCGGAGGGACGTTGCGCGGCGCGGTCGCGCTCACCCAGTGAGCGGCCACGGCCGGCCATCAGGTCCATCACCTTCTCGCCGATCATGAAAGGGACTTCGATGAGCGTGCTCAAGGTTTGAAACATCGTCACGGCTTCCAGCTCAACGAGGGTCGAGAGCTTGCGCCTGAGCGGTAGTTCGCGAAACTCCTTGCGCAAGTCTTTCGCCGTTTCTTCGGAGGTGACGGCGCGCTCGGTCGCTGGCACAACGCGCAGGACGACTTCCCCGCCATGTTCCACCTTTGCCTGGCAGGCCAGGCGCTCTCCCGCGGCCAGGCGCTCCGGGCTCAAGCGCACACGCTCGGCCTCGGTCAGAGAGGAGAGGAGGGTTGCGCCCTGCTCCGCCGTGACGGCGCACGTATCGCACTCGCCGCGTCCCCCACATTCCGCAGGCAAACTCACGCCCAGGCGCTTCGCAGCGTCCCAGAGATACGTGCCTTCGGCAACCAAACCGTTACGCCCGTCGGGCTCGAATTTTATGTCAACGCTCATACCCTGACCCCTCGCCCCATCCCGCGGGCAGCGCCAAATTGATTTCGAGGGAAGACTGAAAGAAAGTTACACAAAGTGAGGGTAAAAGTAAAAAGGTAAAAGTAAAAGTCAGGCCGAAACCACAATATCTTTAAGAGCGGTCGCGAGCCTGACTTTCGACTTTCGATTTTACGTTACTCCGCGCTGGCGGCCACACGGGCGTGTGGCTGCGTTGCCGCTACCTCCTGCTTCTTGCGAGCGTTGGCTTCGCGGCGGCAATTGGCACACACGCCGAGGATGCGCAGGAGGTGCTGTTTGACCTCGAAACGATGCTTGGCGGCCATCGCGTCCTGAATGGCTTCCAGTTCGGCCGAATAGAATTCTATGATTTCGCCGCACTCGGTGCAGATCATGTGGTCGTGGTGCTGGTGCTTATAATTGTGCTCGTAATGCGTGCGCCCGTCGCCGAAGCGCACCTCGCGGGCCAGCCCCGCTTCGGTCAGGAGTTTGAGCGTGCGATAGACGGTGGTCTGCCCGATGGTCGGGTCCTCTTTCTGCACGAGGCGATAAAGGTCTTCGCTCGACAAATGTTTCTCGGTACGCAGAAAGACTTCCAGAATCAGGTCGCGCTGCGCCGTGCGCTTGAGCCCGGCCTTCTGTATGTGCTTGAGAAATACTTCTTGCTCTTCAGTCATAAAACTCTCAGTCATAAAACTCCGCTCGTCCAGCCTGAGTCCGTCGCAGCTTCGGTTCCCGAGTATTTTAGCACCGCGCGGGGCGGACTGTGAAGAAGTTGGAAAGTGTGCAGGGCGCGTGTTATCTTTGCGCCCCGGTGCCGGGGTGGCGGAATGGCAGACGCTACGGACTTAAAATCCGTTGTCCGTAAGGGCGTGCGGGTTCGAGTCCCGCCCTCGGCACCAAGTACTTCCAGCGCTGATACAGAGCGGCGAGAGATGAGCGTTAGACGCGCCTTTATCTCCCGCTTTTTTCATCCCCGATCGCCTCACCCCATATCGTGCACAGGGTGCGCACGTGCTCGCGCACATGGTCTACG
>DATEMM010000108.1:0-13063 GCA_035275605.1 Pyrinomonadaceae bacterium | reverse complement strand
CGCGCGCGGCGTCTTCGCCCCGGTCAAGGCCGCGGGCATCAACACTGGCGGCAAAACCGGCACGGCGCAGAAGGACGTGCCGGTCTACGATCCGAAAACGGGCGAGCCGCTCCGTAAGAAGAAGTACGAGAAGGACCCGAAGGGGAACATCATACGCGAGTACGAAGTCCTGGTGATGGCCGACAAGCCGCGCATTGACGGCTGGTTCCTCTGCATCGCGCCGCTCGAAAACCCGCAGATCGCTATGGCCGTCATCGTCGAGGGCGGCGGCTACGGCTCGCGCTCGGCCGCGCCGATTGCGGCGCAGATGGTCTTAAAGGCGCGCGACCTGGGGCTCCTCGGCGGCGCTGGCCGCCAGCAGAATCCGCCCCCAGGCAATCAGAATCAGCCCCGACAGCCCAAGAAGCCGGCGGCACAAACAGCACGAAGATAAGAACTATCTTTATGAAAAATCGCGCATCGTCACACCTGCTCGCACTGCTCCTGATTATCGGGTTTGAGGTCGTCGGCTATTACGCCGTTCACCGCGCCGCCCTGATTCGCGGCTACGAAACCTCCTGGATCAGCGCCATCCGCGACCTACTGATGTACGTCCCCATCGTCTTTCTGGTCTTCTGGCTGACGCGCGCCAAGAAGTACGCAGGCAACTGGACGCTCTACACCACGGCCATCCTGCTCTTCTCCGTCGGGATGCTTGTGCAGTACCGCCTCTATTCCGACCCGGAGTACAACGCGCGCAACAAGGCGGAGGCGCGCGCGCAGAAAACCGACACCCTGCGCATGCGCTACATCAACGAGAACTATGACGCGGCGAAGAAGAAGATGATGGGCCTGCCGGACACGAAGCCTGTGCCCACGGACCTCGATAACGCTCCGACGGTCAAGGCTAATTACACGGTCAGCAACGCCCTGACCTCCGGCTCGACCTGGATTCCGATAGCCGCCTTCATCGCCTTCGCCATCGCCTTCACCTTCTGCACGCGCGAGAACTTCTTGCTCTGGGTCCAGCGACACAGCTTCATGATCGTGGTGCTGACCTTGATTCCGCTTGGCATCGCGGTCGCCACCTCGCGCTTTGGCAAAGCGGGAGGGAACATGACGCCCTGGGAGCCCTCGAAGATTCCTTTCCTTCTGGGCTTCGCAGGCATCCTGACGGCCCGCTACAAGGATTTGGCGCGCACCTACTGGGGCATCCCGCGCGCGCGCGACATCGTGCCGCTCATCGCTATGGCCGCCATGCCGTTTATCCCCTTCTTCGTGCTCAAGGACTTCGGGCAGATGCTCGTCTTCAGCGGGGCCTACGCCACTCTCTATCTGGTGGCCGTGCGCCGCTGGCCCCAGATGCTGCTTTTCGTCGGCTCAGTTCTACTGGTCGTGAGCGTGCTCGTGGTCGGCGCGCTCCCACTGGATGTGCAGGAGAAAGTTCCGTTCCTCCCGACCATCGCGCGGCCCGTGAAGGCTGCGCTGCCGGACCGCATACAACAGCGCTTCCATCTCTGGCTGGACGGTTTCAACCCGCCCTCGCCCGAGATCAAGTGGTGGAAGAAGGATTATGACGAGGCGCTCGCACGCGACCAAAAGATGAAGGAGTTGGCCGAGCAGAGCGCCGCGATGCAGCGGACCGTCAACGTGGACGTCTGGTTCGACCGCGCGGCCTTCCAGCCGGCGCAGGCCACCTTCGGCATCGCCGCCGGGAGATTCACGGGCCGTGGCTTGGGCCTTGGTTTCGCCGAAGTCATCCCCGTGGCAGACTCCGACTATATCTACGCGGCCATCGGCGAAGAGATGGGCCTAGCGGGCGGGGCAATCATCATCCTGGCGCTGATTATTTTCGTCTGGGCGGGCGTTCGCACTTCGATTGATGCGCGTGATATGTTTACCAAGCTCTGCTCAGCCGGGCTGACGGCCTTCATAGGCTTTCAGGCGCTCGTCAACATCGGCGGCGTCACGCGCGCCCTGCCGATGACGGGCATCACGCTGCCGTTCGTCAGTCACGGAGGTTTCAGTCTTATCACCAGCTTTGCCATGCTCGGAATGCTGATGGCCTTTTCGCACCGCAACGCTCGCGACGCCCGCGCGTCCGTGCGCCAGGGCAGGCGTAAGGCCGGCGATCCCTCTATTCCGGAGGCAGTTCAATGAACGAGTCGAATATAGTCCCCATCGAGGCGGCGGTCGTCTCGGACCGTGGCCTGAGCGAGAAGCGACCGCTCAACGAAGATTCCTATCTCTCCGACCCGGAGCGCCGCATCTTCGCCGTCGCGGACGGTGTCGGCGGCGCACAGGCCGGCGAGGTGGCCTCGAAGACGGCCGTCGAAGTCCTGGACGAAGCTTTTAGGCATCAGGTGGACGGCGCGGACATAGAAGACCTGATGGAGATCGCCATCCAGCGCGCCAACAGCTCTATTTTCCAGATGGCGCACGAGCACGCAAAGCTCTCCGCGATGGCAACCACGGTCGTCGCGCTTCACCTGGACGGGCACGTCGCGACCATCGGACACGTTGGCGACTCGCGCCTCTACCGTCTCAGCCCGGACGGCGGCCTGCACCGCGAGACCGCGGACCACTCGGTCGTAGAGGAAGAGGTGCGCGCCGGGCGCATGACGCCCGAGCAGGCCGCGCACCACCCTTCGCGCAACGTCATCAGCCGCGCGCTCGGGGCCGAATCCGGCGTCGAAGTTGACATGAAGACCATAGAGGTCGAGGACGGGACGGCCTTCCTGCTCTGCTCGGACGGCATCACGCGCCACATCCCCGACAGCGAACTGCGCGACCTGCTCGTCGCTACGCCGGACATCCAACAGGCTTGCGCCGAGATGAAGAGGCTCTGTTATGAGCGAGGCGCGGAAGACAATCTGACGGCCGTCATCGTGCGAGTCGGGGAAAGCGTCTCAAGCCCTGCCTTCGCAGCCGACGACGAGCAAACGCTCGTTTCGGAGCGCTCTCAACTGGCGGCGACCAGTCCGAGCCTGCACGAGACCTTGCCGACGGAAGCGACTGCTCCGGCGGCTGTCGTCCCCATCGCCGCGCCCGCCGCAGCGGCCCAGAGCACTTTGCCCCCGCCGCCCGTCGGCGAGAACAACGCGCACGCGACGAACCCTGTCCTCGGCCTGGCGGAAGAGAAGGCCAAGGTGCGTAAGGGCGGGGGTGGGCGTGCCTTCCTCCTCCTGCTGCTCATCCTGGGAATCGGCGCGGCGGCCTTTTACGGCGGCATGTACTTTCAGCGCCAGCGCGCCGAAAGCGCCGCACAGGCCAATGCGAGTGCCACTCCCTTAGCGACGCCGACGCCCGTAGACACCCTCGCGGAGTACGAGAAGAAGCTGCGGCAGGTGGACAAAGAGCCGGCCAACATGGTGAAGACGATGCGCGATGAGGCGACGACCAAAGGCTTTCAGAATCCTTTGGACTCGACCGACCCGGAGTTCCTGTATCTTTACGGGCGCGCCCTGATGCTGATGGGCGACAACCAGAACGCGCTGCCTGTCTTCGAGCGGGCCATCGCCAATCTGAAGGAGAACATCTCGCCGCTGCACGACAAGCTGAGAGTCGAGGCGAGGGTGGCGGCGCTGGCCGTCGCGCTGAGATTGAGAAGATTGCAGCCGGACGCCGAGCAGAGAACCATACAGGCGTTCGACGAGTTGATTAATAAAGGCCCCAGCACGCTCGACGTGTCGCAGTAGCGGAATTAATAACCTCTGTAGCTCCGTGAGGAGCGATTGAAAATATCAATCGTCCCTACGGGACTGGTTGAATTCTCCCCCATCTTTCCCAGCCACTTTAGGGCTGGGCTATTTTCACCGGCGTCCCTCCGGGACTCTGAAAACTGCATCTAATCCGTGCGCGCATTTGAACTCGTATTAAAAGCGCTGGAAGAATGTCGGAACTCAAACTGCAACAGTCCCTGCTCGACGGCCGCTACGAGATACTGGAGTGTCTCGGCCGCGGCAGCTACGCCGAAATCTACGTCGCGCGGGATTTGAGTGCAGCCGAGAACGAGCCGCGCACGGTCGTCATCAAGGCCCTCAACGTACTCTTGCAGGGCGTGCCGGACGCCGAGCTGGAGCGCACGCTGATCGAGAATTTTCAGAACGAGGCGGTCGCCCTGGACCGCGTGCGCCACCCGCACATCATCAGCCGGCTGGGGCACGGGACGGCCCTGGACCTGGCCGGGACGGCCTTCCACTACATCGTGCTCGAATACCTGGCGGGCGGCGAACTGGGCGCGCGAGTACGCCAGCAAGGCTTCACGCTCGAACGCGCCCTTTTCTATCTCGAACAGGTCTGCTCAGGATTGGCACACGCGCACGACTGCGGCGTCATTCACCGCGACATCAAGCCGCAGAACCTTCTGCTCACGGCCGACGCGCAGACCGTCAAGATAGCGGACTTCGGGGTGGCGAAGATAGAGGCCACCGAAGGCGCGATCACGCGCGTCGGGACGAACGTTTATGCTGCGCCGGAACACAACCCTTTGGTTCAGACCGGCCCGCTCGACACGGCTTCGCTCGCGTCGAAACAGCCGCACCTGACGCCCGCCGCGGACATCTACTCGCTGGCCAAGACCACCTACACCCTGCTGGCGGGCGAGCCGCCGCGCCGCTTCTCGCACCGCGTCATCACTGAGCTGCCCGAATCGATCAGCGGCAAGACCTGGGCACCTGACGTGCTGAGGGTCTTGCGGCGCGCGACCGCCGATAAGCCTGAAGAGCGCCATCAAACTGTCAGAGAATTCTGGGAGGAGTTGTCGGACGCCTCCTTACCGCCGACGCAGCCGCTGCGGCCGCAGGACGGCGGGCACGAGGGGCTCCAGCAGCAACGCTCCGTCTCGAAACAGTTGTCGGGGACGACCGAAGCTGTCGCGGAGGCACCCCCGCGCCCGCGCTTTGACTCGCGCGACATCATCAAGCAATCTCAGGCGCAAGGTAACGGGCTGCACCGCCCGCGCATAGTCGTTCCCATCAGTATCGCTACCGGCAATTTGAAGCAGCAGGCAGCGCCTGTCGGGCAGCAGCCCGCACGTGACCGCGAGGTGCTCGCGCCTGCGCAAGTGGCACAAGCGGCGGACAATTACATTCCAATCGAGCAGGCGGATCCCGGCGGCGGGAGGGCCTATCGCGCGCTCGTCGCGCTGCTGATAATCGTGGCATTTGCGGGCATTCTGCTGGCGACGCATTATTACGTGAGCCGCCGGCGGGCGGCCACTCCGGTGCCCTCCGGGGGAACGTCTTCTGAGATTGGACGTGAAGGTGTCCTCAAAACTGATGTAAGATTGCGCCCGGACCCGAGCATGAATAACAGGTCGCTCGGCATTGTCACCAGGGGATCGCGGGCGCGCGTTCTGAGCGTGGACAGTAGTTGGTACGAGATCGAAGTCCTACAGCAGGGGCGCGACGACCCGAACGCGGCCAACCGCGGATGGATTAACAAGAGATTTCTCGAAACAGATTAAGGCTGCGCGTTTGCGCAGCGGGAGGAGAGGCAGCAAACCGTGGGGCTAATTGAATCCATTCGACGGTGGATTGACGGCGAGGGCGCAGATGACCCTTTGATGGTGGCCGACGAGCAGGCCCGCCCGCGCCGCGTCTGGGAAGAGTTTCTGGTCAAGGTGGCGCGCGAGGTCGAAGCCGTGATGCAACGCGAGATGTTCACGCCGCCCGGCGGGCCGACCTACATCCCGCGCGAATACATCGTCTACTTAAGCAACGACGACGACCGCGACTGGCAGGGCGACAAGCGGCGCGGGCTGGAGCAGGGGCTCTTTCACGTTCTCTCGGAGCGCGCCCGCGAGCTTTCGGGCCAGACGCAGCTCGCCACGAAATCTTTTGCCGTCGAGCTGCGCGTTGACGGCACGCTCAACAAGGGCGAGTTCCGCGTCCAGCCGGTCTGGGACGAGACCGAGAGCGGCCACACGATGGTTACTGCGCGCCCCAACGAGCAGCTTCTGAAGACCTCCATGCCGGGCGTCGCGCCTGGCACAACCGGCCCTCTCCGGCAGCAGTCCGAGGATGATTCGACGGTGGTGCGCCCGCGCGTCACGGTCCTCTTCAACGTCGAAGTCTGGCGCGGTGGCGTGCGGCAATCCGTCGTCCCGGTCTCCCAGCCGGAGATTACCATCGGGCGCGGCTCGCGCTCAGTCTCGGTAGACCTCCCGCTCAAGGGCGACCCGGAAGTGAGTCGCATTCACGCCACGCTCGCGCGCGACGAGAACGGGCAGTTCTGGTTCACGCCGAAGGGCCGCAACCCGACGCTCGTCAACGGCCAGGAAATCCCCAGAGAGCAGCGGACGCAGGTCTCGCCCGACAACAAAATCGATATTTGCAGCTACAGCCTGCGAATCCAGCCCCAGTAATCAGGCGACGCGGCATTGCGGTAAGTAGTCGCCTCTCATCGAATAAGACCGCCGGTGACGGTTTTATTCGATGAGAGGCGACTTTCTTATATTAACGGAACCTTTATGATTTGGCGGCGTGTAATTCCAGAAATCCTATGCCCCCTGGGAGGTGGAAACATGAAACGTGCCGTTAGCCGTATTTCTGCCATCTTTCTGACATTCCTGGTCGTCATCTGGGCGGCGATGATGGCTTTGAATGCTCAGACAGATAAACCGGACGCCCCTGCTTTTAACGTGACTTCCCTGGATGGCAAGCAGTTCGATTCAGCTTCGTTGCGCGGGAAGATAGTGGTGGTCGATTTCTGGTTCACAGGATGCCCACCATGTTTAGAGGAACTACCAAAGCTGAATAGCCTGGTGGACGAGTTCAAAAACAAAGACATCATCTTTATCGCGCCGACCTGGGATAAGGAGCCAACCTTACGAACGTTCCTCAAAGAATATCCGTTTAAGTATCAGATTATTCCCAATGCCAAGGCCCTCGTCCTGGAGGCTTGCCGGGATGGAGAGGGGAATGTAGAAGTTCCGACACACATGGTAATTAACAGGGATGGCAAGGTAGAGCTGAAATCAGTCGGCGGCTTCACTACGGAGGAAGGGAAAAAGGACTACGATAACTTACGGGAGACCCTCGTGCGCCTGCTAAATGCGCCGCCCGACAAATCAAAGTAGAGGCCCTATGCGGCCCGGACGAAACGGACGACGCCTCACGACTCATTCAACCGGAGCGCTCAGGTAGCATCTCTTTCATCTCTATCTTCCACGATAACGCGTTGCGCGCTCCCTTATGCGGCGGGCATGAGTTCTGACGCTTTGACGATGCGGGCGATGTTCTCGGGCGAGAAGAATTCCCTTATCGGCGTCGTCCCCGCCACTGTGCCAAGGAAGCGGCCAATCTCTTCCCTGTCACCCTGAAGGGCTTCTAGGAGCTGTATGATTTCGGGCGGCGGCGTCTTGAGACTCGCCAGTTGACAGGTGTGCTCGAACATCGCAACCACCTCACAGTTTCGCTTCTGCTCATAATCCGCCAGCGCATCCGTCATCTTACGCCTACCCGAGAGGCTTTCGTCGAGAGCTTCCGCGAGCATCTCTGCGTGACTGAAACTGTTGGTAATGCCCTGGGCCGTGGCCGGGTCTTTGACGTAGCCCGCATCGCCTACGAGCGCCCAACCCTCGCCGTATGGCTTGCGGAAGCGGTTAGGCAGAAAGCCTGCTCCCGCAAACCGCTCTTCACGGCGGCCCGCACGCACGCGCTCGGCTAGCGTAGGCGCGTATTTATCCAAAGAGCGCATGAACTCTGATTCTATGTTGGACCGCACGCGGTTGAACTCCTCTTTCGGCCAGACGACGGTGATCATGGTCAAACCGTCGTTGGTCTTGTCGGCCACTATCAACTGACCCTCGCGCGGGTAAAGCTCAACGCCTTCAAGCTGAAGGCCACTCCAGTACGAGTAGTAGTTGCAGGTCAGCATGCCTCTATCGAAGTAGATGGGAGCCTGAACCCTGTCGGCCACGAATGAGCGCGCGCCGTCCGCGCCGACGACTATGCGTGACCTCTCCGTGACGGTCGAACCCTTCCTGTCCCGACCGCGAATGCCCGTCACAGCCCTTCCATCGCTCGTGAGCTCTTCGACCGAAAAACCTTCGCGCAGCTCGGCCCCGGCCTCAACGGCCGCGTCAACTAAAATCTTGTCCAGGACCCGGCGACGAGGAGCGTAAGCTTCCACGTTCCCCTCGGCCGGGGGCGGCGTGCCCGCGAGTGCGAAGGGGCCGACGTCGAACCTTATCTCGGTCGTCGGAGGGCAGTTCGAGGCGCTAACCTTTTCGAGCAGGCCCCAGCGCCTGAGCCGTGCCACGCCGGGCTGGTGTATGTGGTGCGTTGAGATCGTATCGCTCGGGAAAGTGGCTTTGTCGAGCAGTAACACCCTGTAGCCTTTGCGTGCAAGCAGCATCGCCAAGGGAGAGCCCGCCACGCGTGCTCCTGTGATGATGGCGTCGTACATATCGAACCTCCCAATCAACAAGAACCGAAAAGGATTAACTTCCCACATTAATTAACGCGTAATCTGCCATTGAATTGGATCAGACAGCTCAAGCTGGCAGTCCGTTGGCACAGCTCTTATGCTAATCTTTACTGACCTGGAGAGAGCTGATGAGTGATGTTCAAAGCCTTGACGCCATTATCCGTGCGCTTTACGAGAGCATCTCCGGTGCGGCCGGTGTCGAGCGCCAGTGGGACAGGATGCGCGCGTTATTCAGGATAAAAGAAATAAGAACTAGTTATCTTGTTTGTCTTATCCTGACAATCTCTGTCCATCCCTGTTTGAATCTCCCTCGAACTGAACCATTACCCGTTATTGCCGTCTGTTGACATACTCGACCGTGCGGGCGTATGTTGCGTTTCGTCCCATCGGCCTGGCTGTCTCACTGCTGACGGCCCTTAACGTCAGCCTTTCAAAGCGGCACCTCGCCTGTTGCACGATTGCACATCAGCCGCCCCACTTTCTGCCAAACTTCGACGAGAAGCTCTCAAAGGAGAAAAGTAATGGTTACCAAGAATAGCAGCAAAACAGTGACCGCTGCCCCCTCTGCCTTTACCTTCCAGTACGCTGTGAAATTCATCTGCACGAGCAATATCCCCGGCACCTCACAAACAGGCACCTCGCTGCCTCCGGGGTCATACGGGACGGTCGTCAACATTCACAACCCGAACTCTCGTCCGGTAAAGTTTCGGATGAAGGTCGCGCTGTCCACGGCGACGGAGGTTGAGCCGCCGCAAATCTCCGATTTCCTTTATAAGGCCCTGGGGCCGGATCAGGCCACCGGGGTGAGTTGTGCCAACCTGCGCGACTTCGGGAACCAGCCCATCCACGGCTTCGAAGGGTTTCTGGTCATAGAGAGCACACACAGCTTTGACGTGGTCGCCGTCTACACGGCTGCCGGCGAGAGCGGGCACGTCGTCAGCATGGACGTCGAGTACATACGCGAGCGAAAACTTAGCTAGCCCGCCAATCGCGCATGGAAGATTCCAAAATCTACCAGGGGCGGGGTGAAACTTCGCTCCGCCCCTGGCTACCTTTGATTCCTTACTATCACCCGCGATTCGCTCCGAGTCTTAATCATTCCCTGCTCGAAACGGGTTTTGACAATCGCCCCGAATCTCAAGTACCCTTCCTCGCATAGGTACATCAGGGGTGCCTGCACCGCAAAAGAGGACCTCACCCTGCGAGCTCAAAAACAGACTGGCTCATGAGAATTCCTTTGTGCCCGAATCGCGGTTGATGGGCGATAGACTAGAAGGAGTCTTTATGACCGGCTCACGCCCAAGTAATCTGGAGGAGTACAAGATCAAAGCTTCGATCTTGCTCAAGCTCCTCAAATCCAACGACCCTGAGAAGGCACTCGGTGCCGCCACACGTTTCCGGCGCTTGCCGCACCTGGCCGCTTTGTCCCCGCGCGACATAGTCGAGCGGAAGGAGAGCGTTCAGCGCAAGCACGCGCTCGGCGTTATCGCGCTAGAACACAACCGCGCCTCCTGGGCAGAGTTGAAGGACTATATGGAGAAGCGCGAAGCGCTCAAAAACAGGAGAGGCTACACGGCGCTCTATCCCAGGCGCTGCGCGGGCTTCCTCAACGAATGGTACGCGAGCTACGAAGTGGCGCGCGGCCACCTGGAGCAGACGGGCGGCTACCTGCTTTCCTACGGCAGTCAATTCTTCATCTGCACAGCCGGGTACATCAAGGCCCTCGGGCTGGACCCGGAAGACCCTGACTGGAAGCTCATTCGCTGGGACTGGGTGAAACCCGCCGACACGGAGGCGTGGGAGCGCCTCAACCGCAAGCTTCAGAGCGTCGAGGCAGAGACGGCCGTCTAAGCGCCAGTGAATTATCAGGCGTTGCCCGCGGCGGCGCTGTAAGCGCCAGACTCCAGGTCTTCGATGAGGGCTTGCAGGAGGGGCGCGACGCGCTCGCGCTCTATGTAATCCTTGCCGAGCAGTCTGATGATGCGCCGGTTGGTCGTCTCGCCGTTAACTTCCTTGAGGAGCGCGCGGCAAAAGGATGCGACGACCTCCGGCGCAAACTGCTTGCCGGTGTTGCGGCGGAAATCCTCGACCACCTCTTCCATCGCGCGCCGCTTCTTGTAGGGTCTATCGGTCGTCATCGCGTCGAAGGAATCCGCCAGGCTGACAATCTTGGCGACCAGGGGAATCTGGTCGCCTGTCAATCCTTCGGGATAGCCGCGTCCGTCAATCCGCTCGTGGTGGTAGCGGGCTGTCAGGGGGATGTCCGCGTAAGGATGGTTGATGGGCGAGAGTATTTCGTAGCCCGCCGCAGGGTGGCGGTTCAACTCGCTCGACTGCTTGGCGTCAATCCTGTAAGGCGCGTTGATGATGTCGCGCTCGACCACGAGCTTGCCTATGTCATGCAGATAGCCTGCGACGGCTATGCCTTCGACCTCATCATCGCTCCAGCCCATCTCGCGCGCGATGATCTCGCTGTACTTGCCGACGCGCTCCGAATGCCCTTGAGTATACTTGTCCTTGCAATCAATGGCGGCGGCGAAAGCGCGTACCGTGTCGCGGTAGATGATGCGCATCTCGTCGTAGAGTTGGCGGTTCTCCTCTGCGCGGCGCGAGAGTTCTACGAAGAGCCTGTGCTCCTGGACGCCGACGCCTATGTGGCGCGCCATCGCGCAGATGATCTCGCGGTCCTCCGCGCTGAAACTCTCCCCCGTCGCCTTGCGGCCCAGGAGGATCAACCCCACCAGGTTCTCCCTGACGACCAGGGGAACTATTAAATCAACGCTCAGCGTATCCAGTAGATTGCGGTGCGCCGCGACGAACTGCCGGACGGCTGGAGTTTCATCGTCCCTCGTCAGGGCACAAATGCCTAAACTGACGAGGCCGGAAAGCTCCTGCAATTTGAGAGCGATGTCCGCTGGAGTGTCTGTGCCAGCCGGATGGACGGCGACGAACCTTAAGAACTCATCCTCGGGGTCGAATTCCGCCAGGGCGGCGTGCATGATTCCGAGCGAGCCCTGCACGAGGTGAAGGGCGCTTCGCATCCTTTCCTGAAAGTCGGTGGTGTCGGCGATCTCCTGACCGAGGTCGGCCAGCGCGGCGAAGGTGTGCAGTAGTTTTTGGAAAGGCGCTTCTTTTTCCATCACCGAAAATCAATGCCCGGTGGCCCTGGAGGCTGAAGCAAACTGCGTGAGCGTCGAGAGGGCTTCCGCTTCGTCCTTCGCCAGCGCGACGTGGCGCGTCAGCCCGAGCATCTCGAAGAGCTGAACGGTCTGGCGGTTAACGTCCGAGAAGATGAGCCGCGCGCCGGTCTTCTCGGCGACGCTAATCACGCCGAGCAGAATGGAGACGCCGATGCTGTTGACCAGCTCCGTCTCGCGGAAGTTGATGATGAGGGCGCGGCAGCCGGCCTCCAGTTGACGGCGGCACTCGCGCTCGATGCGCTCGCCGCTCAGCTTGTTCAGGTAGTCGCCGGCATAAATCACCGCCAACTCTCCGTCACTTCTGGAGCGCACGGCAGACAGGGTTGATGAGTCGGCCATTTTTCAGTAAGTCCCCCCTTACCTACTTATAAAGGCAATCAATCCTAAATCGTTATTCGGTTTTAGTAAACAATGAAAAGACAAAGAAGATGCAATAATCAGGACTTGCGCAGGTACTTGGTCATGCGCAGGCGCGTGCCGTCGTCAACGCGCTCGAACTCCACTTCGTCCATCAAACTGCGAATCAGCTTGAGCCCCCAGCCGCGCCGTTCCTTGCTCTCAACAGTCTCGCCGTTGTGGCCGTTTTCGCCGTTCTGACTGTTGAGTCCGGGCGGAATCACTCCGCGACTGGAAACCGTGACTACTAATCTATCACTTTCTACGCGAAAACGCTGATAAATTTTTCTGTCCGGGCTGAGACTGTGCTCCGAGGCGTTGATGCAGGCTTCTATCAGGGCGGTCTTAATCTGGTTGATGGCTTCGGGCTGGAACTGTATGCGGCGCGCGATTTGCTCGACAGTGTGGGCGGCGATGAGCTCCGTGTCGTCGCCCATCGGAATCACCATCTCGAACTCGTCGGGCGCGATCTCCTGGCGGGCCATCGCGGCCGACGCCGCGTTGATGCGCTCCGTCAGAAGCTCCAACTGCTGGCGGCTGGAGCCGTAAGCCTCGCGCTCGTTGAGGAGTTCGCTCGCCTCGGCCGTAAATCCTTCGGGCGCGACCAGCCACAGGCGCACGCGATGAAAGCCGCAGACGCGCGCCACCTGCATCAGGCGGTCGCACCAGACCTCGGTGACGCCGCGGCCCGCTTCGAGCTTCGACTCGATTTCGGCGGCGAGCCAGACGACCTCGCTGCTGTCCGAATACTGGCCCGCGTCAAAGCCGTGCGCGACGGCGCAGCGCTCATCGTCGCAGACCTGCGCGATGGGCGGGTGGAACGCTGCGCAGCTCGCGGCGTGCACTACCTGCGGTAATCGCACGAGGTCCGTCTCCGCATCCAGGGCCGCAGTCAGCTCGTCCGTCTCCAGCCCTTTGTGCGTGCGGCTGAAGCGGTCGTAGTGGAAGAGGCTCGCGGGTATTCGCTGGCAGTTGAAGCGCTCCAAAAGCTCTCTCAACCCGAGCGCGGCCTCGCGCCTGTAGTGGCGCGCCATCGTCTGCGGCGCGCGCTTCAA
>DATEMM010000107.1:0-5147 GCA_035275605.1 Pyrinomonadaceae bacterium | reverse complement strand
CGCTCACATTTATGCTCGTGTCGGAAGCCGCTTGACACATTCGGGGCAAGGATGAATGATGAGGCCGGTGGTCAATGGTCGGTCGGCAGTCCCAGCAACTGGCCGCTGGCCACTGACCACCGGCCACTGTTTATGCCTGACATCCTACTTGTCGAAGACAAAGACAGTCTGCGGCGCGTCCTCTGTCTGACGCTGGAGAACGCCGGGTACACTGTCACCGAGAGCGCCGACGCCCGCGCCGCAAGTCAGGAAATCTCCCGCGCGCCACATCGCCTTGTGCTGACGGATTTGCGTATGCCGCATGGCTCCGGCCTGGACGTCCTGCGCGCCGCGCGCGCCGCGGACCCCGATGTGCCGGTCATCGTCATGACGGCCTACGGCTCGATTGACGAAGCCGTGCAGGCTATGAAGGACGGCGCTCACGACTTTTTGCAAAAGCCTGTGGACTCGAACCACCTGCTCCTGCTGGTCGAGCGCGCACTGGAGCAGGCCAGGCTTCGCACCGAGAACATACTGCTGCGCGAAGAGTGGTCGCGCCGCTACGGCTTTCCACGCATCATAGGCGAGTCGGCAGCAATCAAGCGCGCCGTCGCCGACACGCAGCGCGTCTCGCAGACGGAAGCCAACGTGCTCCTGCTGGGTGAGTCGGGGACGGGCAAGGAATTGTTCGCGCGCGCCGTCCATCACCTGAGCCCGCGCCGCGACAAACCCTTCGTGGCGATTAACTGCGCCGCGATTCCGGAGACTCTCATCGAGAACGAGCTCTTCGGCCACGAGCGCGGCGCGTTTACGGGCGCTGGCGAGCGACGGCAGGGAAAGTTCGAGCTGGCCTCGGGCGGCACAGTCTTTCTGGACGAAATCGGCGAGCTGCCCCTCGCCGTCCAGGGCAAGCTGCTGCGCGCCATAGAGGAGAAGATGATTGACCGCATAGGGGGACGCGCGCCCATCCCAGTGGACGTGCGCGTCGTCGCCGCGACCAACAGGGATTTGCGCGCGGCAGCCGAGACGGGCGAGTTCCGCCGTGACCTCTTCTTCCGCCTGGCCGTTTTCCCGGTCGAGATTCCTCCTCTGCGCGAGCGCGGCGAGGACGTGCTGCTGCTGGCTCGCCATTTCGCGGCGCAACTGGGCAAAGAGATGCGCGGGCGCGAGGCGATTTTAAGTGAGGCCGGTATCGAAGCCCTGCGACACCATTCCTGGCCCGGCAACGTCCGCGAACTGGAGAACGCCATCGAGCGGGCCTGCATCCTGGCGGACGCGGCGACGCTGGAGCCGGACGACTTGGGGTTAATAAAGGGCACCCCCGCGCAGCCCGAAGCTTTCGACGACCTGGATACGTCTGGCACGCTCTCGGAAGTCGCGGAGCGCGCCGTGCGCTTCGTCGAGCGCCGCAAGATTACGGAAGCCCTGCGCGAGCACAATGGGAATAAGACGCGCGCGGCGCAGTCGCTCGGGGTCAGTTATAAAACGCTCTTGACGAAGATTAAGGATTACGAGATATAAAAGCCGCTCTTGTCTTCCAAAGATAATCACACAACAGATAAGGTCTCCGGGCACGAAGACGCCAGCGTGGTTGCGGGCGAGTCAGACATTCCCGTCGGCACTGTGACGGGCGAGTTCCCGGCCGAACAGCTCAGTCAACCGAAGCGGGAAGCGAGCACCAGCAAGTTCGCTTTTCTGGTCGGGGCCGGAATCCTCCTCAGCCGCATCGTCGGCGTTATACGCCAGCGCGTCTTCGCCTACTACTTCGGCACGTCCGCCGCTGCGGACGCCTTCAACGCAGCCTTCCGGATTCCGAACTTTCTACAGAACATCTTCGGCGAGGGCGCGCTCTCGGCCTCCTTCATTCCCGTCTACGCCGGGCTCCTCGCGCGCGAAAGTAAGGAAGAGGCCGACCGCGTCGCGAGCACCATCCTCACGCTGCTCGCGCTCGTGACTTCCGTCATCGTCCTCATAGGAGTCTTGACCACGCCCTACCTGATCGGGGCCATCGCGCCTGGCTTCAAGGGCGAGACGCGTGAGTTGACCATTCGTCTCGTCAAAGTTCTTTTCCCCGGAGCGGGGCTGCTGGTGCTTTCGGCCTGGTGCCTGGGCGTCCTCAACAGTCACCGCCGCTTCTTCCTCTCCTACACCGCGCCGGTCATCTGGAACGTCGCTATCATCCTTTCGCTCGTCTGGTTCGGCAGGGGCGGCAGCCAGGTCGAGCCTAGCCGTGTGGCCGCTTTTCAGTTCAACCTGGCGGAATGGGTCGCCTGGGGCTCGGTCGTCGGCAGCGCCTTGCAGTTCGGGATTCAACTGCCGGTGGTGCTGCGGCTCGTCAAACACCTGCGACCCATCCTGGAAGTTAAGTCAAAGAGCGTGCGGACGGTCATACGCAACTTCTTCCCGGTCTTCGTCAGCCGCGGCGTAGTGCAAATCAGCGCCTTCGTAGACGCCCTGCTGGCCAGCCTTTTGGGTACGGGCGCGGTCGCCGCCCTGATGTTCGCGCAGAGTCTCTACACGCTGCCCGTCAGCCTTTTCGGCATGTCCGTGTCGGCGGCCGAATTGCCGGAGATGGCGAGCGCGCTTGGCAGCGACGAAGAGGTCAGGTCGCAGTTGCGGCGTCGTCTGGACGCGGGGCTGCGGCAGATAGCGTTTTTCATAGTTCCCTCGGCCCTGGGCTTTCTGGCCCTCGGCGACGTCATGGTCGCGGCGCTCTACCAGACGGGGCGCTTCACCCGCGCCGATTCCGTCTACGTTTGGGCAATTCTCGCTGGCTCGGCCGTAGGGCTCCTGGCCTCCACGCTCGGCAGGCTTTACGCCTCGACCTACTACGCTCTACACGACACGCGGACGCCCTTGCGCTACGCCACCATCAGGGTCTTTCTGACCATTGTTCTAGGATACCTGTTTGCGATTCCGCTGCCGGGATTGCTGGGGATTGAGCTGCGCTGGGGCGCGGCCGGGCTGACGGCCTCGGCTGGAATTGCCGGGTGGGTCGAGTTTGCGCTGCTTCGGCGCGAGCTTAACCTCCGGATCGGGCGCACGGGCCTGCCGCTGCCCTTCGTCTCGAAGCTGTGGGTGGCGGCACTCGCGGCGGCGGCAATCGGCTGGGGGATTAAGCTCTTTGTGGGCGTCAACCGCCCGATCCTGACGGCCATCGCCGTGCTCGGTCCCTACGGCGTCAGCTACTTCGTCCTGGCTTCAATGATGGGCCTGCCCGAGGCGAGCCAAATTGTCGGCCGCTTTACGAGGCTTTTGCGCAGAGGCAGAGGATAAATCCCGCCCCTTCCCTTCTGTTTCCGTGCGCGGCGTCTGAAATGGACACCCGGCGCACACTTTTTTCAGGAAACTCCCTCCCATTATTGATTTTTCGCTTTCAGGAAAGCCTGAAAAAAGATTGAGACGTGCGGCGGGCTTTTGCCCAGCGAGGGGCTATCCATCTTCGGTTTCGAGTTTCGGACAGAAGCGAAGAACTATTTTCTGACAGGTCAAGGGGAAAGGGAGCTAAATTGATGAAAAAATTCTTGTCCCAAGTAACGATTTGCCTCACGGCATTGATTGTTCTAGGTCTGACGGCGGCCAGCGCCCGCGCGGATATCGTGTTCATTCCCGGAGCGACAGCTCCGCAGGGCGGCGTCGGCCACACGCCCGAATCTATCCTCTCAATTCAATCGCCGGGCAGCACCAGCAATGCGGCGGGCGGCGTCAGTTGGAATGGGAGCAGCGACGTCAAATCCGGCGACGCCAAGAATGGCGAACACACAAAAACGCTGACGTTTGCCCAGGCTGGAGTGACAAGCGCCGGTCAGTTGCGTATCTTCATGGATATAGAGGATCCAGACAACGACCTCATCCTGAACGAGTTGGTCTTGACTGCTTATAACTCGCAAACGGGCGCAATCATGTTCCAGGGCTCTTTCCACCCGACCCCGGCCAGCGGGCAGTTCTTTGCTGAGAACGGTGGCGGGCAGGGTCACGGCGACTACGTCTTCGGATTGACCTCGGATCAGGCGGCTGCCCTCCAGGCAGCGTTTGAGGCCGACCACAACCTGCGCCTGGGGCTGTTCGCGCGCACGAGCGACGATACGGGCTCTTTCACCAACTTCAAGTTGGGTGAAGGCCCCGCGCCTCCGTCCATCCCCGAGCCGGCCACGATGGTGCTGCTCGGAACGGGCCTGGCGGGCGTCGCCGCCAAGATGCGAAAACGCCGCAAAGCCGGGAAGGAATAGGCTCACACCTTCAGGCCAAGAATTCTTTTCAACTCAGGCAGACCGGAAGTAAAGACGGGGTGCTTTACTTCCGGTCTGCCTTTTCGGGGCCGTCTTCTGGAATAAGACCGCTATTATCAATATGTTGTAAACCAAAGGATGCTAAGGAAAGATTCTTTTGCCCCATCTTCAGGCACTTTCTGAAGATATTGACCTAACCAACCCTTTGCAGGAGGCGAGACGGAATGATTCGCAAGCTTTTATCGACGGCAGCAGCGGCCATAATTCTTGTGGCCCTGAGCGCAGTGGCACATGCCGACACCGTGACGTTGACCAGCATCAACGGAACCGGCGTTGACGCGACTGTCACCAACTACTCCCTCGTGGGCAACCAGTTCACCTTCACGCTCACGAATACGGCGACGGAGCCCGGAGCTACCGGCACGATCACGAACATAGGCTTTGACCTGGCGGGTGATCGCGGCACCTTCACGCTCGTATCTTCGACGAACCCCAACTACAGGGTCGCGCTCGACATCAACGCTACGGCGGGTGCGCAAAATTACGCAAACTCTTTCGACCTGGCCCTCCTGAACGGCAACAGTGGCACCTTCGGAGGCGGTAAGGTCGCAAACGGCATCGCCCCCGGCACGAGCGCCACTTTCACCCTGAGCGGCGATTTTTCGGGTCTGACGGCCCAGCAGATCGCCGAATCCATCTTCGCGCGCTTCCAGGCCGTGAACGGCGGCGGCAGCGACGTGGCCAGGAACACCACTCCTCCTGGGCCGCCGATTCCTGAGCCGGCCACGATGGTTCTGCTCGGAACTGGCCTGGCGGGCGTCGCGGCCAAGATGCGCAAACGCCGCAAAGCCGAGAAAGAATAGCGTTTTAGAGGCCATTTCGCGGACTTCCCTTGCCGCCCTGCTTCGACATTCAGTCTTCGCCTAATCGGGCCGGGAC
>DATEMM010000106.1:0-7514 GCA_035275605.1 Pyrinomonadaceae bacterium | reverse complement strand
AGCGCCGAGGCGCTCCGCCAACTCGACGGTCTCCTCATTCGTCCAGTGTGCGCCGAAGCGGAAAGAGAGACAGGGACGGTTCAGACTTTTACGAAAAGCTTCGAAGCCCATCGAGACACAATGGTTGATCCATTCCTGGCTAGACATCTCCTCCGTCCAACGGCCGGAAGCCTCGTCCCAACGCCAGGCGTGCGGGTGCAATCCTAACTCATCGCCCGCTGCCGTCAGCTCCTCAATCAATTCGCGATAACGCGTGACGGCCCAGTCAGGCGCGCCGTAGGTCTGCTCGACCTGCGGGTCCATTCTTAAAAACCAGGAGAAATGCACGGGCGACCCCGTCGCGTCCTCTAACTGGGGCCTGAGTTTTTTAAAGTACTCGCAGGTCTTTTCAAAACCCTCCCAGTCTTTCGGGTCGTTCGGGTCCGTCTGACGCTCGTCCGGCTCGGCGTCAATAATGATGCAGATGGGAATGCTCTTCATATTCGCTTATCCGCGGGTCATTATACACGCCGCCCGGAGACGGGCTAACAGGCTGCTATTTACTCCCCGTCGCTTCGGCGCGAATCGCTCCGGCTGTCTTCTTCAAGCTTCCGGCATCGGCGAACAGGCTAATGCCGCCGACCCCGCGCGCGCCCGCGCGAAGGGCTGCGGCTGAGTTCTCAAGCGTGATGCCGCCGAGCGCCAGAAGCGGGAAAGGATTGAGCGCGTGCGCAACCTCGCGTAAAGCTTCGAGGCCGACGGGCGGGCCGTAAGCGCGCTTTGACGGCGTGTCGAAGACAGGGCCAAAGACGGCGAAGTCCGCCCCGCCCTCTTGAGCCTCGCGCGCTTCCCCTTGCGAATGCGCGGAGACGCCTATGAGAAACTCCTGGCCGAAGGTGCGGCGAACGACGGAGGCTTCCAGCGATTTCGTAGTGAGATGCACGCCGTCGGCTCCGGCGGCGCGAGCCAGGTCGGCGCGGTCGTTGACGAGAATTCGCGTACCTGTGCCCCGCGCAATCTCTACTGAGCGCGCGGCCAATTCGTAGAGTGTGCGCGCCGTCAGGTTCTTTTCGCGCAGTTGAACGAGAGGGATGTGTGCTTCGGCGGCGGCACTGACAGCGTCCAGGACGCTTCGGAAATCTTCACTGTCCGGGGTTGTGTCCCGCGTCGTCGCGCCGGTTGTAATCAGGTAGATGATCGGCTGTGGGAGGTTGAGCGCCATGTGTCGGTTGCGTAGGCGGCGCGGGAGAATTGCCTTGCAGGGCACGCACGGTCTGACGGAAGTGCACTATCTCCCAGACGGCTATGCCGAGGTTCAGGAGCCCTAGCCCTGAGACAGCGCCTCGCACCCAGCCGGAAGCGACCGCGTGCTGTAAACCCTGTATGCCAGTCCTCTGCGCGGCGTAGAGCAGGAAGAAGTTGTCGCCCCAGTCAGACAGGCCGAACGGCGCGTACCAAGGCAGCAGAGTGAGCACCACACCCACTTCCAGGCACAGGACGATGTAGAAGATGACACTGAGCTTGGCCGCCATACGGGTAGATGGTAAATGGTCAATAGTAAATGGTCAATGCGGGAGCGCCCGCCGCCCACTCAACCCTCGACCATTAACTATTTACTCGTCCGCTGCTCTTGCAGCTCGCGCAGCTTGTCGGCGACGCCGCGGTAGGAGATGTTGATGCCGTAAACTTCCGTGAAGACGTCTATGGCCTTGTCCAGGTCGCCCATCTGCTCGTAGGCCGTGCCGAGGTCATAGCGCAGGGCCTGGTACTCATCCTCCGTGTGGCCAGGGGCATCCAGCCCCTTCCTGAACCACATAACGGCGAGCTGCGGCATGTTCTTCTGCATGAAGCAATGCCCGAGCATGTTGCAGCATTGCAGGTAGCGGGCCGTGCCGTCGCGCGGACCCGTCAGAGAGGCCGCGACCTGAAAAGCCTCGACCGCCTCGTCCAGAAGCTCCATCTCTTTGTAAGCGATGCCGAGATTGTAGTGCGTCTCGTAGTCGCCCTCGGCAGAAGGCGTCTCCCCCTCCTCGGCGGCCGTGCGGAACTCGTCGAAGATGGCCGCGAGCCCAGGGTCAATTCCTGGCTTCATCTCTGCGGCGGGCGCGGGCGGGGCCGCCTCCGGCTTCTCGGTAAAAATCTCCTCCGCCTCCACGCTCAATGTCTCGGCGGTCGGCACCTCTTCGGCGATGTCGTAGCTGGCAAAGCTTTCGAACTCGACCGTCTGCGCGGGCTCGTCCGCAACCACCTCGGGCGTCGCCACCGGGTCGAGCTTGGCGCGGCGCGAGGCTATCTCCGGGTGCGCGCCGAACTGGCCTTCGAGCAGGTTGAGCGTGTCGGCCGCGATGTCTATGTACCCTTGGGCCAGGTAGAAGTCCACGCTCTCCAGTTCCTTGAGCAGGAGCTCTTCGCGCCGCTGGTCGGTTGCGCCGGAAGCTGCCGGCGTCGCTTCGCCTGCGGGGGCCGCTGGCGCGGGAGAAGACGTTGATGATGAGGTCGCCCCGCTGAACTCGAACTCCTGAAAGCCGCCCGCGGATTCCTGCGCCGCTTCTGCGACAGAATAGAAGGAAGTCTCTTCGGCCACGGGCGCGCCCCAATCCTCGTTGAGGTCGGCGAAGGAGGCGGACGGGTCCGGCCCGGCGGGCGTCTCGACCGCGTTGAACTCGAACTCTGTGACCGGCTCGGTGGCCGGCAATCCCATCGCCGAAGCGGTCGAAGAGTCTTCGCTACTGATGGCGAAGCTCTCGAATGACGGGACCTCCTCCGCAACCGGCTCCGGCTCCGGCTCGGGCGTCACTTCCGCAGCCTTCTGCTCCGCCACGTGGCCGAGCGCGTACAGACGCTCCAGGTAACGCTGGTCGGGCGCGAACTGCGCGAGCTGCGCGAGGGCTGAGCGCTCCACATCCCTGAGTCCGGCGGCTTCGGCCGCCTCGGCCAGGCGTTCGAGCGCCTGGTGCTGCTTCTCGTCGTCGCGCTGCCAGGCGTAGACGCGCACCAGGAGGCGCAGCGCCTCGACGTGCTCCGGGTCGCGCGCCAGCACCTCGTTAAGCAGCTCCATCAACCTATCTTCCTCGCGCCCGGAGAGCATCTGTTCCGTGATGCTCGCGAGGATGCGGACGGCGTCGTCCACCGCGCCGGTCTTCAGATAAAGCTGAGACACTTCGATGAAGCGCCCGTAGTTCGACGACTCGGCCACGACGAGCGACGTAACGGCACGCTCGGCAGACTGGGCGTCTTCCGCCTCGACGTAGGCGCGCGCGAGCATGGAGAGCAGTTCCGTGTCGTTTGGCTTATCCTGGAGCGCGCGCTCTAAGACTTCCGCGGCTTCGTCCGGCGTGTGAAGGGCGATCTGTGCGTTGAGGAATCCGCTCAACGCGCTGTAATCGTGCGGGCGGATGTCCAGCGAAGAAGTGTAGGCTTCGGCGGCTCGCTCGTAAGCCTTTTGGGCCAGGAAGCGCGCGCCCGCCTCGCCGAATGCTTCGGCCGCCTCGTCCTGCATCCCTTCGCGCATGTAGCTTTGTGCCAGCTTGATGCGCGCCTCTGTGTTCTGCGGGTCGAGGTCCGCGACCTTGCGCAGGATTTCGAGCGCCTTGCGCGACTGCCCGTCGCGCAGCCAGGCCTCGGCGATAATCATGTACTGGGCGCGCGCGTCAACAATCAGTCCTTGCGACTCGTAGAGCGCGGCCAGCTTGTTGGCGATTTCGGGGCTACGCGGGTTGAGCCGGTCGATCTTCTTGTACATCGAGATGGCTTTGCTATCAAAGCCATCTTCGCGGTAATGTTCGGCGATGCGGAGGAAGCACTGGCTGGCCTGCTGCTTGTCGTTCTGGCGGACGTAGAGGTCGCCGAGCATGTTGAGCGCGGTGAAATCTTCCGGGTCGTTCTCGACTATTTGACGGTACTCTTTAATGGCTGCGGGGATTTTACCCTGGGCAAGGAACTTCTCGGCCGCACGCACAACCTTTGCTTTATCGAAGGCCATTCTTGAATCTTCTAGTCGGTCAAATCTGGGAACGCGGGATTGAACCCCGAGCGGTGAGCGGCGCGCCGCAGATGAACTCGGACGGCAGCGCCCCCTGACTCTTCCATTGGAAGCGTCAGAGACAAGTACGCTAACACGCGCTAACGGCGAGTGTCAACGCTTCGTTTTTTCACGCTTTAACCAGGTTTTCGAGTTAATTTCCCTCGCCAAGGGACGCGCCCCGAGCCTCAGGTTGAAGCTCGCAAATTCGCTTGCTCAAGGATTACACACGGGCCGCGCCGGAGCCGCCGACTTGAAATCAGAGCACTCATCCGTCAATCAAAAAAGCCTGGCAGAGGCTTTGCCCACGCGGCCGGAGACGCCAATGACAGCGCGCGTCGGCGAGGGAATGGCCCTCGCGGGCTTTGCGCTCTACGCCATCTTCGCGCCGCACTCCATAGCGGGCGCGGAACTGTCGCTGATCCTGGTCGGCGCGGGCTGGCTCCTGCGGCTGCTCGCGACCGGGAAGACCGGCCTCAGGCGCACGCCCCTGGATTTGCCCATCCTCCTCTTCCTGGGCTGGACCGTGCTCTCGTCCTTCCTCTCGGCGGAGCCGCGCATCAGCCTGCCGAAGCTGCAATCGGTGCTGGTCTTCCTCCTCTTCTACTTTACGCAGGCGCTGCTCTCACGACGCGCCGCCGTCTTCATCGCCGCTTTGATGATTACGTCAGGCGTGGCCGGGGTGCTGGAGAGCGCGTTCGATCTCGTGCGCGGGCGCGGCGTGATGATCGAAGAGTTGTCGCCTGAGAGTCCTTTTCACGAATTTCAGATTGGGGCGGGCGACGCCGTCTGGCGCGTGAGAGGCGCGCGCATCCGGTCCGTAGAGGAGATTGACGAAGCCATCAGACGAAGCGCGACGGGAGAGCACCTCCCTGTGAGCATCATCGCCAGGGGCGAGCACGGCGAGCGCACGGGGTTCGTCGTCACGGACGAGATGAAGAAGCGCGCGAGTCCGTCCGGCATCAAAAGCCTGGGGCCGACGCACCGCTTTCGCGCTTCCGGCTGGACGCGCCACTACGAGACGTTCGCCGAGACGCTGCAAATCCTGGCACAGCTCGCCCTCGGCTTCGCGCTCGCCCTGCTACAGCGCCGAGACTCGCGCAGGGGCAAGCTCGTCTACCTGGCGTTCGTGGCGACAGCCCTGCTCGCCGTCGGCATCGCGCTCGCGACGATGCGGACTGTCCTGGTCGCCTTCGCCATCGGCGCAATCGTCATCACGCTCCGCGCGATACGCGGGCGCGCACGCTTGCTCGTCGCGGCGGCGATCGTGCTGGTGCTTGGCCTCGGCGCTTTGGCCATCTGGCGCACGCGCACGGGCGGCGCGCTTCGATTGGAAGATTACAGCTCCAGTCTGCGCCTGAGCGTGGCGCGCACGGGGCTCTCACGCATCATGCTGCACCCTGTCTTCGGTCATGGGATGGACTCGGTCAAGAATCACTGGACCGAGTGGGGCTTTCCCGGCAAGGACATGATTCACATGCACTCGACGCCGCTGCAAATAGCGTTTGAGCGGGGGCTGCCTGCGCTCCTCTTCTGGCTCTGGCTGATGGCGGCGGGCTGGCTGATGGCGGCGCGCGCCGAAAAGCTGTTCCGCGACTCTGATGACGCGGGCCGCCACGGTCTGTTGCTCGGCGCTACGGGTGCCGTGGCCGGGTTCTTCGCCAGCTCGCTCGTCAACTACAACTTCGGCGACGCGGAGGTCGCTCTGGTCTTCTGGTGGCTCCTGGGCTCGGTCGTCGTGCTCTGTGCCAAAGACACGGACGCCGAACAGAGCTCAAGCAGTTAAGGATTCGACTTTCAGGTTACGCGTCACCTGCCACGCGCAACCTGAAAGTCGAATCCTGAATCGTCTCTGGCACAGTGTTGACTTAGACCCTGCGCGGGAGTACTTTCCAGCCGCAAGCTCCATCAACTCATCGAAGCCGCCCAAAGGAGACTCCCCGGATGAGACATCCTTATACCCGAAACCTGGTCGCGCGCCTGATACTAATCAGTTGTTTCCTGGCTTTGCTCCCCTTGCGCGCCGGCGCGTGGGGTGCTACGGGCCATCGCCTCGTCGCACGTATCGCCGCCAGGCATCTTACGAGTAAGACCGCAGCGGCTCTCTCCAAAATCCTCGAAGCAGATAAAGAGGATTCCGGGGGGTGCCGGAAACTCGCCACCCTCGAAGAGAAGCTGGCGTGTATTTCGATCTGGCCCGACGATGTCAAGCGCTCGAAAAAATACAGCTACACGGGCCCGTACCATTACGTGGACATCCCCATCAACGTCTCGCCCTCGCAGAGGCACTACGTAAGGAAGCGCGACTGTCCGACAGAGGGCTGCATCATCACGGCCCTGGCCGATTACCGCCAAACGCTCCAGACCTCGAAGGACGACGCGGAGCGCGCCATCGCCCTCAAATTCGTCGTTCACCTGATAGGCGACCTGCACCAGCCGCTGCACAACGCACAGGACCGCGACCGTGACTTCGGCAACACGGAGAACAAGTCCCAGGGCCACCAGCCGCTGAAAGGCACAGGGGAGAGCGACAGCGGCGGCAACGCCAAACTAGTGACGTGGTTCGACGACGCTGCGACACAGTACGGGTGCTGGAACCTGCACGCCGTCTGGGACGAAGGCGTGATAGACCACAACGGCATCACCGAGGACGACTACGCGGGGCATCTGGATAGCTTATTCAATGGAGCCAGGAAGATCAGAGACATCCAAAGAGGCACGCCTATTAATTGGGCCAACGACGCGCTGGCCCTGGCCATCAAGCACGCTTACGGAGCGCTGCCCGAGCCCGTGGCGACGGACAAGGTCTGCGAGGTGCGCAAAAAAGACGAGAAGACCAGGTGCGAGGAGTATGACTCCGCCACTTGCAAGACGTTCGAAGTCCATTACAGGTATCACCTGGGCCAGCAGTATTACAAGCAGGCCCTGCCCGTGGTGGACGACCAGATGGCGCGCGGCGGTTTGCGCCTGGCCAGATACCTGAACTCAATCTTCGACCCGAAGGGCACGCCGTAGAGAATGACGGCTCAAATCACGTCCGCGAAATTCTTGCGCGTCCTGGCGAACCACCAGTAGCCGAAGACGAAGACGACGAGGGCGGAAATGGTGAAGTAGATCATCCCGCGCCAGTCCGGCGCGCGGCCCTCTAACATGATGTTGCGGTAGCTGCGGACGAGAGGCGTAAACGGGTTGGCGTTGATGTATGGCCGGAAGCGTTCGGGGACGACCGACTCCGGATAGATGATCGGCGTCAGGTACATCCAGACCATCAGGACGAGCGCGATGCCCTGCACGATGTCGCGCAGGAAGACTCCCAGCGAGGCGACGAGCCACGCCGCGCCGAGCGTGAGTAGTAGCTGCGGCATGACGAGCGCCGGCAGCCACAGGACGGTCGGGTGAATGGTGCGTTGAATTATCAGGGCCGCGGCCAGGAGCGCGAGCGTCCCGAACATCTGCGTGGCGAGCGAGGCGAGCGCCTGTGCTACGGGGAGGATTTCGAGCGGGAAGACTACGC
>DATEMM010000105.1:0-7821 GCA_035275605.1 Pyrinomonadaceae bacterium | reverse complement strand
CTTCTGGACGCGGCCGGACTTACAGGGGCAGAAAATCGGGCGTCGCCTGCTTCAACTGGTCCGCGACGAAGGGGCAAGCAATGGGGCCTCCATTTTCCTGACCTGGTCATCCATAGACCTGCAAGCGATGGCCACTTACATGAAGATGGGGATGTTCCCAGGCTACCAGTTGTTCAACTTCGGGGGCGAGGCGCGCGACCTCCCGAGGCGAAGCGCCGGTTATGAATCCCTGCCTCTGCGTTTAGAGGTGGCGGCAGGTGTTGACGAGCGCATCCGCGAAACGCGGCGCGAAGTGGATCACCAATTCTGGCTCTCGGAGATGAAAGCGGAGGGGAGACAACTGATACGCGCCGGGCGGGTCGTCGGCTACTACTACTTCAACCAGGGCACCATCGGCCCCGCTGCCTGGCTTGAAGATGAGGATGCGGAGGCTCTGCTGGCGGCGGCCTTTCACGATGCGTCGGAGCAGTCCGCGCAGATTCGGCTGATTGTGCCGGGCATCAATCACGCCGCCATCCGCTTCGCCCTCGAAAGGAATCTAAAGCTCGCGGGCTACGGCCACCTCTTGACGACCGCGCCCTTCGGGCAGATGGAAAAGTACCTGTCGTCTGGCCCGTCGCTCTTTTAGGTGGCTATTTAATTATGATGAGGAGAAAATGAGAAAACTTCATTACTTTCTGGTGGACGTTTTTACCGACCGCCTGTTTGGCGGCAACCAGTTGGCTGTCTTAACGAACGGGCGCGGGATAAAACCTGAGCTGATGCAGTCGATCGCCAAGGAGCTGAACCTCTCGGAAACGACTTTCGTGCTGCCCCCGAAAAATCCGGAGAACGATTATCACGTCCGCATCTTCACGCCGGGAGCGGAACTCCCTATGGCCGGGCACCCGACGGTCGGCACGTCGTTCATCCTGGCGCGCGAGCACATGATTTCGCTCGGAGACGACGAGGTCACGATTCGCCTGGAAGAGGGCGTGGGCCCCATTTCCGTCACGCTCGACTTCGCGGAGGGCGAGCCCGACCTCATCTGGATGCAGCAGCCCCTGCCGAAATACGGGCCGCGTTTTGAAGACCGCGGGGCGATTGCCGAGATGCTTTCAGTTTCGCTTGAGGCCATCGAACCAGACCTCCCAATCGAAGTCGTCTCCTGCGGCGTCCCCTTCCTCTTCGTGCCTTTGAAGAGCCTGGAGGCGGCCCGCTCCATACGCTTTAGGCTGGACGTCTGGGAAAGAAGCCTGCGCGAGTTCGGCGTCTCAGGGGTCTTCGTCTTCACGAAAGAGACGGAGCTGGAAGGCTCCAGCGTTCACTCGCGCATGTTCGCCCCTGGCTTAGGTATTCAGGAAGACCCCGCGACCGGGGGCGCGAGCGGACCACTGGGTTGCTACCTGGTACGCCACAAACTTTTCCCCGAAGCCGTAAGATCGGAATTTACGAGCGAGCAAGGAATCGAGATGGGCCGCCCGAGCATCATTAAGATCATCATCGAACAGGCGGCGGGCGAGGTCACAAGGGTGCGCGTCGGCGGGCGATGCCGCTTCGTCGGCGAAGGCTACCTGGAAGTCGGCTGAAACGCGCACGATCTAGCGCAAGTCTAAAAGCCGTAGGGCGTTCTAGCCCTGCTGGAAAAGATTCGATGGGCCAGCGGCGTGTCAATTTTGAAATCTCCCGGATTGATTCAGTCATCTTTGATTTCGAAACGAGAAACGGTAAACATGAAGCATCTCAGATTGATCCTCAGCCTCTCCTTAATTTTCTTTATCTTCGCCGGCAGTCTCCCACAGTCCAGCGCCGTCGTGACCGCCTCAGACCAGGGCGTCGAAGATTCGACCGAAGAGGCTGCGAAGCAGGGGCTGCAATTTCGCCTGAGCGAGGGTAAGGGGCAGGACGAGGGCCGCCCCGCCGCTACCTCCACGCCCGCGCAAACCGCGCGCCTGTCCGAGAGCGAGATTCAGAACGTGCTCAAGCGCCTGCCCGCCGTCAAAGCGGAAGAGGGAGACGAGCAGGATTTTGCTATGCGCGACAAATCCCTGCCCGCGCCGCGCACCGGGAAAACGATTAACGTTTCGTTCCCGTCGTCCGAGGCCGCGCCGACGCCCGTAGCGTCCGTCGGCCCCCTCGAAGTCCTGCGCTTTTCACCCGAAGGGGACGTGCCGCTCGCTCCGCAATTGAGCATCACGTTTTCGCAGCCGATGGTGGCCGTCACCTCGAACGACGAATTGGCGGCCGGGGCCGTTCCCGTACAACTCACCCCGCAACCCGCCGGCAAGTGGCGCTGGGTTGGCACAAAGACTCTGCTCTTTGTGCCGGACGGGCGCTTCGCGATGGCGACCACCTATTCGGCTACCGTTCCCGCCGGGACGAAATCGGCCAACGGCGGCACGCTTCAAGCCGCCAAGACCTGGACTTTCGTCACCCCCCCGCCGCAGGTGAAGAGCAGCTATCCGAACAGCTACACGCCGGTGGCGCGCGACGCACTGATGTTCCTGGAGTTCGACCAGCGAATTAACCCGGCCGCTGTCTTAAGCACGATTAAAGTTTCGGGTAACACGGGCGCGCTGAAGTTACGTCTTGCGACGGAAGCAGAGATCGCGGCGGATAAGGTCGTCAGCCAACTGGCGAAAGGGGCCGAGAGCGGCCGCTGGCTGGCGTTTCGTGCGATCACGGACACAGGAGAGACTGGCACAGCGCTGCCCGCCGATTCTCCACTCTCCGTCGTCATCGGCCCCGGCACGCCTTCGGCGGAAGGGCCGCGCACGACCGCTTCGGCGCAAAGCTACTCCTTCCGCACTTACGGCGCGTTTCGCGTCACAGGCCACAGGTGCAGCTACAACGAGACTTGCACGCCGTTCGACTCCTGGATGATCAGCTTCACGAACCCGCTGGACGCGCAGTCGTTCGACCTCTCGCAGATTCGCGTCGAGCCGGAGGTGAAGGGCTTGAAGGCGAGCGTCTACGGCGACACGCTCTACATAGAGGGCGCTAAGCGCGGGCGGACGACTTACAAAGTCACGCTCTCGCGCTCGCTCAAAGACCAGTTCGGGCAGACGCTGGGTTCGGACGTGAGCGTGACCTTCAACGTTGGGCCTGCGCCGCCCTCGCTAGTCTCGACCGGCAAAGCTTTCGTCGTGCTCGACCCGAACGCCCCGCGCACCTTCTCCGTCTACAGCGTCAACTTCAAGACGCTCCGGGTCAGGCTCTACAAAGTCGCCCCCGAAGACTGGGAAAAGTTCACGCACTACATGCGCTTCACTTACGACTATTACGAAGACGTGAAGCAGAAGCAAAGCATGCCGCCCGGCCTGCTCGTCTCGAACAGGACCGTCGCGGTCAAAGGGGTTCCGGACGAGGTGACGGAGACCAGGCTCGATTTGACGCCCGCGCTCAACGACGGCCTGGGCCAAGTGGTCGTCATCGTGGAGGCCGGGCTGGGTGTGAAGAAGCGCGACCGGCAATCGGTAGAGGCTTGGGTCCAATCCACCAACATCGGTCTCTCGGCCTTCGTGGACAACCTCGACTTGTACGCCTGGACGACGTCGCTCAAGGAAGGAAAGCCCCTGAGCGGCGTGGAGCTTAGGATTCACCCGCTGGGGGTGACGGGCCAGAGCGGAATGTACGGCATAGCTCGCCTGCCCTTGAAACAGCTTGAGAAGCAGGGCTCGGGCCTGCTCATCGCGCGCTCAGGGCGTGACGTGGCCATCCTGCCGGAGCAGTCCGAGTGGTGGAGCACAGGGACGAGCTGGTACAGGAGAGAGGACGTGGACTCCCTGCGCTGGTTCGTCTTCGACGACCGCAAGATGTACCGGCCCGGCGAAGAGGTTCACATCAAGGGCTGGATTAGAACGATCGGCGGCGGCAAGACCGGCGACGTCGAAATGGCCGGAGCAGGCGCGGGCCGGACGGTCAACTACACGCTCATGGATTCGCGCGGGAACGAGATTACTAAAGGCTCCGCGCCGATTAACGCGCTCGGCGGTTTTGACACGAAGTTCAAGCTACCCGCGACCATGAATCTGGGCAACGCCTACGTACAGTTCGACGCCCCCAACGCGACCGTCACGGGCGGGAGCACTCAGCACTATTTCCAGGTACAGGAGTTTCGCCGCCCGGAATTTGAAGTCGGCACACAGGCGAGCGAGGGTCCGTACTTCGTCAAAGGCTTTGCCCAAACTACAGTCACGGCCGCTTACTACGCGGGCGGCGGACTGCCTAACGCTCCAGTGACCTGGCGCGTGACCTCCACGCCGACCAACTACACGCCGCCCAATCGCGGCGACTACACCTTCGGCGAATGGGTCCCCTGGTGGCGCTACTGGAACACCCCGGACCAGAGCCACACGGAGACCTTCAGCGGGAAGACGGACGCGGCCGGAAAGCACCAATTGCGAATCGACTTCGATTCGGTCAACCCGCCGCGCGCGTCGAACGTCACGGCGCAGGCCAGCGTCGTGGACGTCAACCGCCAGCAGTGGGCCTCCACCACTAACCTGCTCGTCCACCCGGCAGACCTCTACGTGGGCCTGCGCGCGCCGCGCACCTTCGTGCAGCAGGGCGAGCCGCTGGTGGTCGAGACAATCGTCACGGACCTTGACGGCAAGATCATCCTGAACCGCGATATCAGGATGCGCGCGGTGCTGCTCGACTGGGTTTATGAGAAGGGGCAGTGGAAACAGAAGGAGACGAACGCCCAGGATTGTAATGTGAAATCCGCGGCGGACGCCGTCCGCTGCACTTTCACGCCGCAACTGGGCGGGACGTACCGCGTGACCGCGAGGATTCTTGACGACCGCGAGCGCCCGAACCAGTCTGCCCTGACTCTCTGGGTCGCAGGAGGCAAACAGCCTCCGAAGCGCGACGTCGAGCAGGAAGCCGTGGACATGATTCCCGACCGCAAGGAGTACAAGGCTGGCGACATTGCGGAGATTCTAGTCCAGTCGCCTTTCTACCCGGCCGAGGGCGTCCTGACCTTGCGCCGCTCCGGCATCCTCAAGACCGAGCGGTTCCAGATGGACGGGCCTTCGCACACCATACGCATCCCGATAGAGGAGGCTTACACGCCCAACCTGCACGTGCAGGTTGACCTGACGGGCGCGGCTGCGCGCACGAACGATCAGGGACAGGCCGACGCGAAATTACCGAAGCGCCCGGCCTTCGCCAAGGGTGAGCTTAACCTTTTGATTCCGCCCGTGGCGCGCAAGCTCACCGTCTCGGCCAGCCCGCGCGACGCGGCGCTTGAGCCCGGCACGGAAACGGTCGTCAACGTCGAAGTGAGAGACGCCGCGGGGCAGCCCGTGGCTGGAAGCGAGGTCGCGCTCGTAGTGGTTGACGAGGCCGTCCTGGCGCTCACGGGCTATCGCATAGGCGATCCGCTCTACACCTTCTACTCACAGCGCGACGCGGCCGCGAGTGATTATCACCTGCGCGCCAACGTTCTTCTGGGAAACCCGGAGGACGTCGTCAAGATGATGCAGCAGCAGGGGCAAGGGGCCGTTGCCGGTCGTACCGCGAACATGGCGATGCTTAGCGAGGCTCCCGCCCCTCCCCCCGTGAGGCCGGCGGCGAAGCGTGTGGCGGGACTAATGCAGGACGCCGACGTGATGACCAGGGAGGAAGGAGAGAGCGGGAAGCCGGGCGAGCCGAACATTCGCATGCGCGAGAATTTCAACGCGCTCGCGGTCTTCGCCCCGACCGTCCCGACGGACGCCAGCGGGCGCGCCACCGTCACGGTCAAGGTCCCGGACAATTTGACGCGTTACCGCGTGATGGCCGTCTCGGTCGCGGGCGGCAAGCAGTTTGGCTCGGGCGAATCCGTCATCACGGCCCGCCTGCCCCTGATGGCTCGCCCCTCCGCCCCGCGCTTTCTCAACTTCGGAGACCGCTTCGAGCTGCCCGTCGTCGTGCAGAATCAGACGGACCAGCCGATGCGAGTTGACGTGGCCGTGCGCGCGACCAATGCGGAGCTGACCGACGGCGCGGGCCGCCGCGTGACGGTTCCCGCGAACGATCGCGTGGAGGTGCGCCTGCCCGCAGCGGCGAACCGTGCCGGGACAGCGCGCTTCCAGGTCGGCATCGTCTCGGGTCGCTGGACGGACGCGGCGGAAATCAGTCTGCCCGTCTGGACGCCCGCGACGACCGAGGCGTTTGCCACCTACGGCGAGATTGACGATTCGACTCCGGTCATCCAGCCGGTTCGCGCCCCGGCGAACGTCTTCAAGCAGTTCGGCGGGCTGGAGATCACCACCTCCTCTACGCAGCTTCAGGCGTTGACGGACGCGGTGCTCTACCTGATGGCCTATCCGTATGAATGCTCGGAGCAATTGTCCTCGCGCATTCTGGCGGTGGCTGCCCTGCGCGACGTTCTGTCCGCCTTCAAGACCAAAGACATGCCCAAGCCCGAAGAGATGCTGAAGGCTGTCTCGCGCGACATAGAGCGGTTGAAGGGAAGACAGACCGCTGATGGCGGCTTCGGCTTCTGGCGGCGAGACGATCTGGTCTTTCCATACGTCAGCATACACGTCGCGCACTCGCTCCAGCGCGCCAAGGAGAAGAACTTCCCTGTGCCGCCCGAGATGCTGGAGAAGTCCAAGCGATACCTGCGCGAGATAGAGAAGCACATCCCGTCTTACTACGGGCCGCGCGCTCGCTGGGCGCTCATCTCTTATGCGCTCTACGTGCGCAACCGCATGGGCGACCGCGACACGGCGAAAGCGCGCAAGCTGATTGCCGAGGCCGGCCTTGAAATGCTCTCGCTCGAATCGGTCGGCTGGCTGCTCAGCGTCCTCTCGGGCGACGCGTCCTCGCAGAATGAGGTCACGGCCATTCGTCGCCACCTGAATAACCGCGCGACGGAGACGGCCGCGACCGCGCACTTCGCAGACTCTTATGATGACGGCGATTACCTGCTCTTTAACTCGAACCGGCGGGCCGACGGCATCATTCTGGAAGCCTTGATCGGCGACCAGCAGTCGAGCGACCTGATTCCGAAGATCGTGCGGGGGCTGCTCGCGCACCGCAAGCAGGGGCGCTGGGAGAACACGCAGGAGAACGTCTTCATCCTGCTGGCGCTCGACCGCTATTTCAACGTCTACGAGAAGGCGACGCCGGATTTTGTCGCCAAGGCGTGGCTCGGCGACCAGTTCGCGGGCCAGCAGCAATTCCGCGGGCGCTCCACGGATCGCCAGCAGGTCAACGTGCCGATGCGCTACCTGGCCGAGAAAGAGGGCACGCAGAACCTGGCCCTGACGAAGGAAGGGACGGGCCGCCTCTACTACCGGATAGGGATGCAGTACGCCCCGACGAATTTACAGCTCAAGGCGGCGGACTACGGCTTCACGGTCGAGCGCACCTACGAAGCGATTGACGATCCGGCCGACGTGCGGCGCGCGGCGGACGGCACCTGGCACATCAAGTCCGGCGCGACCGTGCGGGTGCATCTGACGATGGCCGCGCCTTCGAGGAGGTATCACGTCGCGCTGGTTGACCCGCTGCCCGCGGGCCTGGAGGCGATGAACCCTGCGCTGGCGGTGACGGGCAGCGTCCCGCAGGACCAGAATCCGCAGACGGAGCGGCGCGGTTACTGGTGGTGGATGGGCACCTGGTACGAGCATCAGAACCTGCGTGACGAGCGGGCTGAGGCTTTCGCCTCGCTGCTCTGGGAAGGCGTCTACAACTACTCCTACGTCGCGCGCGCCACCACGCCCGGCACCTTCGTCGTCCCGCCGACGAAGGCAGAGGAGATGTATCACCCAGAAACCTTCGGGCGCAGCCAGTCGGACAGGGTGGTGATTGAGTGAGAGGCGGTAATTAGCCACAGAGGCACTTTAG
>DATEMM010000104.1:0-4960 GCA_035275605.1 Pyrinomonadaceae bacterium | reverse complement strand
GGGTCAACGAGCAGCGGCGGCATCCTCGGGCTGCCAACGCTCCCGAAGGTGATGCGCTTCACCGTCAACCCGCTGACCAGGGTGGTCACGGCCAAGCTGCTCTAAAGAGCAAAACGTTCCGGGGTCAGGGGCGCGCGCGTGGAGTCACTTAAAACCCGCGCCCCTGGCCGGGCGAGAACGGAAACTTTTCATCCTCGCCGGGAGAAATGGCGGCCCTCTTATTAATCAGAGCGACGGCGCGCCCCTTTTACAAAGAGCGCGGAAAGGATCACGAAAATGGCACACAGAGCGGCGAACAGACTTTTAACTTCACGCTGGTTTTACGTCCTCGCGTCTTTCGCATTCGTCTTCACCGTAGTCTTTTACTTCCCGTCCTCGGGCAGCCGAAGCTTTGCGCAACTGAAGACTATAACGACCGCGCCGACCATCGCCGTCAAAGGGGTGAAAGTTGACCCGCTCCTGGTGCAGTATTTCAGCTCCAGCGCGGCGGGCACGTCCGTCCCCGTCGTCATCACCTACAACTCGCGCCCTTCGACTACGGAGTTCAATCGTCTGCAATCAATCGGCATCAAGAAAGGCTTTGCGCTAAGAGAGCTGCCGATGGTGATTGCGCCGATGAACGCCTTGCAACTGGCGGCCATCAAGACGCAGCCGGGCGTGCGCTCGATCTCGGCCAATCGCATCATGAAGACTTTCACGAACGAGAGCCGGAAATTCATCGGCGTGCCGCAACTGATGGCCGACGCCGAAGTGACGCGCGCCAATCAGCAGAATCCAGGAATACCTATCTCCGGCAAGGGCGTCGGCATAGGCTACCTGGACACCGGCGCTGATGCGACTCACGCCGATTTGAAGTACGGCACGAAGGTCGTGCAGAACGTCATCCAGCCGATGTCCGAAGCGACGGTGGGCGACGGGGGCCTGGCCGTCGGCATCGGCATCAACATCTTCGACGTCCTTTATGAATCGGCGGGCTTCTACGCGCCCGTCTATCTGGAAGACCAACTGCACTCGGACGTAGAGTCTGGGCACGGGACGCACGGCGCGGCGGTCGCCGCCGGGACGGGCGCACAGTCCGGAGGCTTCTATGGCGGCGTCGCGCCCGGCGCTAATCTGATCGTGGTCAACTCCGGCAACGAACTCGGTCTGCCGCTCGTCTCCATCCTCGGCGCTTACGATTACTTCCTGGTCAACCAGTTCCGTTACAACATTCGCATCATCAACAACTCCTGGGGCGGCAGCCTAGACGCGTCCGGCATCGACCCGGACTATCCCATCAACATCGCCACGCGCGAGGCGCACGACCGCAACATCGTCGTCGTCTTCGCCGCCGGGAACGCCGGCGACACTCCGACCTCGATCAATCCTTACTCGACCATGCCCTGGACGATCTCCGTTGCGGCCGGAGAGAAGCGTGGCCTCGGGCTGCCTGCGGATTTCAGCTCGCGCGGCGTGGATAACGGCACAGGCGTGGACGTGGCCGGGCAGCCCTCGGACGTTACGGCCAAGCCGAACCTGCGTCCGGACATCACGGCCCCTGGCGTTGACATCAAGAGCGCGCGCATGAAAGGCGTGGGGCTGACCAATACGGCGGGCACCATTCCTATCTTCGTCGGCTCGAACGACGCGAGTACGATTCCGCCGGCGTTTCTGCCTTTCTACACCACTTCGCAGGGCACCAGCTTCGCCTGCCCGCACGTCTCTGGCGTCGTCGCCTTGATGCTCGAAGCGAACCCGCGCCTAACGCCCGATGAAGTCGTCACGACTTTGCGCGCGACGGCGAACCCGATGCCTTTTGAAGAGAGAGTGGTCGGCGCGGGCTACGTCGATGCGCGCAACGCCGTGCGGCGCGTAATGGGGCTCGGCGCTGTTGACCATCCTTTCAATCTCTTCCCGCAGCCGGGCGGCCCGGAAATATCCGACCCCGAAGGCGACCAGCTTTTTGGCACAGGAATCGGCTCGGGCGTCGCCAGCGACGCACAGGACATCATCGCGGCTGACTTCGCCTACGACGCGCAAAATCGTCAAATCGTTTACACGCTGACGCTCAAGAACGCCGCGACGCGCACGGAAGGCATGTCCTGGCTGGTCAGCTCCAATTTCGACGCGATCACCATCTACGTGACGGCGACGGCCTCGGACACAGGGACGATGTCATACACCTACGGCAAGATTGATAACAGCCTGGCCGTCCGCTCGCAGGAAGATCTGGGCGACGCGGACTCCGGAGAGGTTCGCGACAATCAGATCATCATCCGTTTGTCGGTTGACAAGCTGGCGGCACCGACGGCGCTTGGCTACGACCCGGTCGGCCATAATTCGACCGCGACCGAAGCGCTCTCGCAGGTCGGCGTCGGATTGCTGTTCGCCGCCGACACAGCCAACGGTGCGGACTTCAAGGTCGAATGAGCGTGAACGCTTAAAGCTTTAGGACTCCTCGCGCACGAATAGTTGAAAATCTAATCGAGATCAACCGCAGGGCCAGACCTGAGAGGGGATGGCCTGGCGGTTGTAGCGCTCGCTTCGGTGAGCCGCTTGTCGGGGGTGGCTCACCGAGGCGGGCACAGAGAGAGAGAGAGAAGGAATCCAGGCCATGAAGATCGGACGTACATTTTTCGCTCTCATAGCAATGCTCACGATTTTTATGGGCGCGGGGATAGCCGCGCCGAAAGTTGACCCGGAACTGGCGGCGCGCCTCGCCGCGGTGCGGCCGGACATACAACTCGGCGTCATTCTCACCTTTCAGGGGACGCGCATCACGAACGCTCAAGTAGCTCAGGTTCAGGCGCTCGGCATCACGACGGGGATTCGCATGACGAACTTTCCCATCATGGCCGTCAACGCCACACCTTCGCAGATTCAAAAGATGTTGGGGTGGGGAGAGCTTCGCTCTATCTACCTGAATGCGCCGCTCCAGCTTTACCTGCACCAGACGAAGCCTCTGATCGGCGTTGACCGCTTGCGCAAGGATGCGGATTTGACGCGCAGGAACGGGGGCCTCCCTGTCTCAGGCAAGGGCGTGACCATCGCCATCAACGACACGGGCGTTGACGGGACGCACCAGGACCTCAAGTTCGACCTCATCAACCGGCCGTCCGGTCAGACCGTCCAGAACGTGCTGATTAACCCGAACGACAAGGACGGACTCGTGGTCCGCAGCAACACCTTGGGCAATCCGCTCAAGGGCATCATCCCGACGACTTACGTTGAGGACGTCATCAACTCCGACACCAACGGCGGGCACGGCACGCACTGCGCCTCGATCGCGGCTGGCACAGGCGCGGCGAGCGGCGGTCTCTACCAGGGCGTTGCGCCCGGCGCGCAAATCCTGGGACTAGGCTCGGGCGGCGGCCTCTTCATCCTCGGGCAGATAGCGGCCTTCGATTATCTCTACTCGAACCAGTTTCGCTACAACGTGCGCGTGGTCAACAACTCTTGGGGCAACTCCGCCGTCGAGTTGGACCCCGAGCACCCGGTCAACGTCGCGAGCAAGCTCTTGCACGACGAGGCGCACATCGTCGTCGTCTTCGCCAACGGCAACGACGGCCCAAGGCCCAACACGCAGAACCGCTGGGCCTCTTTCCCGTGGATGATTAGCGTGGGCGCTGGCACAAAAGACGGGCGGCTCGCCAGCTTCTCCTCGCGCGGCATCCTCGGCGACGCGACCGTCCACCCGACGATAGTAGCGCCGGGCACAGGCGTCGAAACGCCTATAGATTCTTTGGACGGGTCGGGGTTGACCGCGGCGGTCATCGCGGCGCGCTCCCGCGTCAACCCTGCGGCGAACGGCACCTACGACGACAAGCAGATTCCGGCGGCCTTTCTTCCGAGCTACACGCAGATCAGCGGCACTTCGATGGCCGCGCCGCACATCGCAGGCGTCGTGGCTAACATCCTGGACGCGGAGCCCGGTCTCTTGCCGGATGACATCAGAAGCATTATCGAGCGCACGGCGACTCCCCTGGCCGCCTACGATGAGTTTGAAGTGGGCGCGGGGCTGGCGAACGTGCACGCGGCCGTGGACCTGGCCTTCAACCCGCAGAAGCCTTACGGCAACTTCGGCTTCACGGGTAAGGGCCTGACCCTGACGCGCGCAGAGGGGGCGCGTCTCGAAGGTGTGGTCTCTCCGGGGTCATCGACCTCCCACACCTTCGAGGTCCCGGCCAACGCGCGCTTTACGATGGTGCAGCTCGACTGGAACGGCGTGGGCGAGCAGGAGTTGGTCGTGGACAACACGCAGATAGTGCTGCACGACCTGGCGCTGGAGGTCTCGAACGGCCAGACCACGGCTTCGTCCGACGGCCTGAACGTCGGCGGCCTCTTCGGGGCGCGCGAATCAATCAAGCTCGAATTCCCGGCCGGGGGCACTTACACTGCGACCGTGACGGCCGGCCTCCTGCAACAGACGACCGCGACGAACCAGCCTTACCGCATCACCGTCACGCATTTTCTTTACGACCCGAACGAGGTCAGCGACATCAGTGGGCTGGACGCGGCGTCGCGCCTGCGTGCATACCGTCTGGTTTACGACCGCGTGATGTTTACGGAGGGCGGAGCGTTTCGACCTGGCGCGGATTTGACGCGGATGGAGCTGGGCCGCGCCCTGATGTTCGCGGCGCGCGTCCCGCAGTTCATTCCCAACCAGCCGAGCTTCGGTGACGTCGCGCCGGGGACGCCGGAAGCGCTGGTCGCCGAATCGCTCAGGCGCGAAGGCGTGATGGGAACGGGGGGCGCGTCCTTCGGCCCCGCAGTCTCAGTCTCGCGCCTGGAGCAGGCGGTGGCGCTCGTGCGCGCGCTCAGGCTGGACGCACAGGCCAAAGCGCTCGCCAACAGTAACGTCACTTCCGGCGGGCAGGTGCTGGTGGACAACGCGCAGATACCCGAGAGCCTGCGCGGCTATGTGCAGATTGCGCTCGACAAGGGGCTGATGGAAGCCTTCCCGGCGCAGGTGAGCGAGGTC
>DATEMM010000103.1:0-7645 GCA_035275605.1 Pyrinomonadaceae bacterium | reverse complement strand
CCTGAAGTGTCACATCACGGGCGACCCTGCGCACGACCGCACGGCCTCGGCCCCGAACTTCCTGCTGGCGAGCGAGCGCCTGAAGCCTAACTGGACGTACCGCTGGCTGCTCGACCCGCAGCAGATAAGCCCAGGGACGGCCATGCCTTCGGGCCTCTTCAAGAAAGAGGGTGAGCGGATGGTCTTTAACGGGCCGACGCCGGAGGCTTTCAACACCTATCACCGCGACCACGCGGAGCTGCTCGTGCGCTACATGTTCCTGATGACGCCGGACGAGCAGCGCCGTCTCTCCGCGGGTTCGCCCTCGGCCACAGGCGGCTCGCAGCCCGCTCCGACCGCCAGCCCCGCGCCCCCGTCCACGGCGCACGCGCGAAAGACGGGGCCGTCCGCGAAGGGCATGAAGAGTCACGGCTCGCGCCGTGTAAGGTCGAAGGCTGCGTTCACGCGGATGCGCTCTCACCCTCAGGGCGTCTTGCCGAGGCGGGCGTGGCGGGGGATGCGCTAGCGCTTTTAAGATTTTGTGTTTGGTAAGTAAATCGGAACTCATTTTAGTTGGAGGAACAATTATGTTGAAGAAACGCGCACGCCTCTGGCTTGCGATCTCTGTCATGGCCTCGCTCCTGGCGCTCGGCACCGCCTGTGGTAAGAAGGACACTGCGGGCGATTCCGGCGGCGACTCGGGCGGCGGCACAACCACCGGGACCAAGTACGCCGCGACCGGCAACGAGGGGACCATCACCGGCAAGGTGAGCTTGAACGGCGAGCCGCCCGCAGCGCAGAAGATTGACATGGCACAGGACGCCAACTGCGCTTCGAAGAATCCGAACGCCGTCACCGAGACGGTCGTCTCGAAGGACGGGAAACTCCAGAACGTTTTCGTCTACATCAAGGACGGGACGACCGCCGACAACAAGAAGATCGCGGACTTCAGCTTCGACACGCCTTCCTCGGAAGTCGTGCTCGACCAGAACGGCTGCCACTACGTTCCGCACGTGATCGGCATGCAGCCCAACCAGAAGCTGAAGGTCACGAACTCTGACCCGACGGGCCACAACATCCACGCGCTGCCGAAATCCGGAGGCGGCAACGAAGAGTGGAACGAGTCGCAGCCAACCGGCGCTGGCCCGATCACCAAGACCTTCAAGCGCTCTGAAATCCTTGTCCCCGTCAAGTGCAACCAGCACCCGTGGATGAAGGCCTACATCGGCGTGGTCAAGCACCCGTTCTACGCCGTCAGCGGCGAGGATGGCTCCTTCACCATCAAGGGCGTGCCGCCGGGAACCTACACGGTCGTCGCCTGGCACGAGAAGTACGGCGAGAAGACGGCGCAGGTGAAGGTTGACGCCAAGGGCTCGGCCACCTCGGACTTTTCGTTCGACGCCACGGCCACGGCCTCCGTCCAAGGCGGTTCGCTGGAGATGATGCCCGCTATCGACATCCCGATGACGGTCAGGCACTGAGCGGATGGGCGATTGCGGATTTGCGATTTTAGATTTCTGATTTGCGATTGGAGTTTTGAGGGTAAATCTTTTATCCTCTTCCAATCGCAAATCAAAATCGCAAATCGGAAATTCTATGAGCAAGGGTTTACATCGCTTCACGGTTTTCGTGACGGGCGCGACTCTCTTTCTGATCGTCGCGGGTGCGCTCGTCACGAGCCACGACGCGGGGCTGGCGACGAACGACTGGCCGCTCTCGAACGGTCAGATCTTCCCGGAAATGCAGGGCAATCTTTTCTGGGAACACGGCCACCGCATGGTCGCAACCAGCGTCGGCTTTCTAGTCATTATTCTTAACGTCCTGCTCTGGCGGCTGGAGAAGCGCTCCTGGGTGCGCCGCCTCGGCCTCGTTGCGCTCGCTGCGGTCATCGCGCAAGGGTTGCTGGGCGGCCTGACGGTCAAGCTGATGCTGCCGCTCGCCGTCTCGTCCGCGCACGCGACGCTGGCACAGCTATTCTTCTGCACGATGGTCAGTCTCTCGGTCTTTACTTCGCCGGGCTGGACTGAGCGGCGCGGGGCGCTCGAAGAGAAGGGGAGTCCTTCGGTTCGTCACCTGTCGGTCGCGGCGGCGGCCAGCATTCTGGTTCAGTTGGTGATCGGGGCGACGCTGCGCCATTCGGCGACGTGGGACCAGCATCTACCGCTCGGCCTGCTCCTGACGCATGTGGGCGGCGCGCTCGCGGTCCTGGTCATCCTCGGCGGCACGCTTTTCGCGACGCTTCGCCGCCACGGGGACGAGAGTTACCTGAAGAGGCCAGCGCTGATTGCCGGGGCGCTCCTGGTCTTGCAGCTTTCTCTGGGTGTGGCGGCCTATCTGACTAGGCTGGCCTCGCCAGACGCCCCGCAGCCGCGCAATCCGATGGTGGGCATCACCGTGGCGCACGTCGCCTGCGGCGCGCTTCTTTTCGCCACGACCATTGTTCTAGCGCTGCGCTCTTTTAGCGTGCTCAAGCCTGGGCGCGAAGCGGCGACCGGGTATCACAGGCTGAGCGCCGAGACGAATTGACCGGCTCAGGCTTCGGGTCTAATGGACACTTTTAGGTTATGGACACTACCAGGTTTCGGTGTGTGCTCAGGGTTTTGGAATTAACAAGGTGAAATCAGAAATATTAATCAAAAATGCGGCGATTGAGCTGGGCCCGGCCGCGGCCACGGAGGCGCGCGACGTGGGGCTCTCTCTTCGTGAAAGGCTGCTGGCCTACGTCGATCTGACCAAGCCGCGCATAACTTTCCTGATAGTCCTGACGGCCGCCGCCGGATTCTGTCTAGGCGCGAAGGGCCGCTTGGATTACACGCGCTTCGCGCACGCGATGATCGGCATTGCGCTCCTCTCTTCAGGCATCGCGACGCTCAACCAGTATATGGAGCGCGAGCTGGACGCATTGATGCGGCGCACCATGACGAGGCCGCTTCCTTCCGGCAAGTTGGGCGCAATCGAGGCGCTCGTCTTCGGCGCGGCCTTGACTCTGATGGCGGAAGTGTACCTGGCGCTGCTGGTCAACCCGCTGACAGCCATGTTCGGGCTGACAGTCATCGCCGGCTATCTCTTCATGTACACGCCGCTCAAGACGAGGACGACGCTTTCGACGGTCGTGGGAGCTTTTCCGGGCGCTATGCCGCCTTTGATGGGGTGGACTTCCGCCGCGGACGATGTGACGGTGGGCGCGTGGGTGCTCTTCGCCATCCTGTTCCTGTGGCAGTTCCCGCACTTTCTGGCAATCGCCTGGATGTACAGGGAGGACTACGGGCGCGCTGGGATTCGCATGCTCCCGGTGGTCGAGCCTGAAGGGCGCATCACTGGTCAGCAAATCGTCGCTTACACCCTGATGCTCCTGCCCGTCAGTCTGCTCCCGACCCTGATAGGGATTTCGGGCCGGGTCTATTTCTACGGGGCAATTCTGCTCGGCACGCTTTTCCTGGTCAGCAGCATCTCGGCTGCCGTTTCAAAATCGAGGCAGCAAGCGCGCAGGCTCCTGCTCGCCTCCGTGCTCTACCTGCCACTGCTGTTTGGATTGATGGTCTTAAACCAGGGATGAGGGATGAAGGATGAGGGATGAAATAATCCCTCGCCTTTCATTCATCCCTCATCCTTCATCCTTTAAGGAGGTCCGATGGGTCGCGCTCTGGCAGTCCTAATCTGGCTTTTGACGCTCGCCTCGGTCGTGCTGTTCTTCAGCGGGTGGTGGTTCCCCGCGCCCATCTCCGAGCATGGGCCGAAGGTTGACCAGCAGTTCCTGATCACCATCACCGTTGTCGGCATCGCGTTCGTCGCCGCGCAGGTTGGCCTCGGCTACGCCATCTGGCGCTTCGGGGCCGACGCCCGCCGGAAAGAGGAGCGCGCCGTCTACAGCCACGGCAACAATCGCCTGGAGATGCTCTGGACGGTGATTACAGCCATCGTCTTCATCAGCCTCGCCGTGATGGGGCAGCGCGTCTGGGCGCAGCTTCACTTCAACGAAGCGCCCGCCGGGTCCTTCCGGGCCAGGGTCGTCGCCCAGCAGTTCCAGTGGAACTTTCATTACCCAGGCCCCGACGGCAAGTTCGGGCGCACGGACCCGAGCCTCATCTCCGACGCGGATTTGAACTTCATCGGCCTGGACGACCGTGACCCCTCGGCCCGCGACGACGTTTCGGTTTCGGCCCTGGCCATCCCGGCGGGTCGCCCCGTCGAGCTGGTGCTGCGCTCGAAGGACGTGACGCACAGCTTCTGGGTCCCGCCGCTTCGGTTCAAGCAGGACCTGGTGCCGGGCATGGAGATACCCGTCCACTTCACGGTCATGGCGGACAAGATAGGCAAGTACGAGCTGGCCTGCGCAGAGCTGTGCGGGCAGTTTCACTACCGCATGAAGAGCTACCTGCTCGTGCTGCCCGAGGCCGAGCACGCGGAGCTAGTCTCTCTGGGCGCAGAGGAGTTCAAGACCAGGCTCTCGCAACTGCTCGCCAAGTACGAGCCCGTGATAAGCAAGTAAGACGAACTCTCGAAACACCTAGCCAAAGAATTCGAGGAGAATGAGCGATGGCAGACGCAAACGTCGTCCACGAAGGTCACGAGGCAGTTCATCGCCACGAGCCGCCGAAGAGTTTTATACGCAAGTACATATTCAGCCTCGACCACAAGGTCATAGGCATCCAGTACATCCTGCTGGCGCTCGTCGCCGTCTTCATCGGCATGATTCTCTCCGTAATCATGCGCATGAACCTGACGTGGCCAGGGGTGGAGTGGCCTATCCTGGGGGCCATTAAGCCTGAGACCTACCTGTCCCTGATGACGATTCACGGCACGATGATGGTCTTCTTCGTGCTGACGACGGCTCCGCAGGGCGGGTTCGGGAACTACTTCCTTCCCATCCAGATCGGCGCGGAAGACATGGCGTTCCCGGTGCTGAACATGCTCTCGTTCTGGGTGACGTTGGTCGGCTTCATAGTGCTCCTGGCGGCCTTCTTTGTGGAAGGAGGAGCCCCGCTCGGCGGGTGGACTGGATACCCGCCCTTGAGCGCGCTCGGGCAGATAGCCGGTCCAGGCCAGGGGACGGGCATGAACCTCTGGATAATAAGCATCGCCATCTTCTGCGTAGGCTCGCTGCTTGGCGCTCTGAATTTCATCACGACGCTCCTGAACCTGCGCGCCAAGGGGATGTCCCTGATGCGCATGCCGCTCACCTGCTGGGCCTGGTTCACGACGGCCGTGCTCGCGCTGCTAGCCTTCCCAGTACTCCTGGCTGGCGGCATCCTGCTTCTTCTGGACAGGACGGCGGGGACCAGCTTCTTCGTCCCCGGAGGTCTGGTCGTGAGCGACCGTCTGGTGGAGCACAGCGGGGGCTCGCCCATTCTCTGGCAGCACCTCTTCTGGTTCTTCGGCCACCCGGAGGTCTACATCGCCATCCTGCCGGGCATGGGGGCGACCTCGCACATTCTCTCGACCTTCGCCCGCAAACCCGTCTTCGGCTATCGCGCGATGGTCTTTGCTATCTTCGCCATCGGGCTGTTGGGCTTCTTCGTCTGGGGCCACCACATGTTCATCAGCGGCATGAGCCCCTACTCGGCTATGGCCTTCTCCATCCTGACGTTGTCCATCGGCGTGCCTTCGGCGGTCAAGACCTTCAACTGGCTGGGCACCCTCTGGGGCGCGAAAATTCGCTTTACGACGCCCATGCTCTTCGCCTTGGGCTTCGTCTCGCTCTTCGTGGCGGGCGGCATCACCGGGCTGGTGCTCGGGCAGACTTCGCTCGATTTGCCGATGCACGACACTTATTTCGTGCTCGGCCACTTTCACCTGGTGATGGGCGTGGCGGCGATTTTCGGGATGTTCGCCGGAATCTACTTCTGGTTCCCGAAGATGTTTGGGCGGATGATGAGCGAGAAGCTCGGCCGCGTCCACTTCTGGATTACTTTCATTGGCGTCTACTGCATCTTCATCCCGATGCACATCATGGGAATCGTCGGGATGCCGCGCCGCTATTCGCAGTTCTCGGAGGGCGGCCAGCAGATTTACGCGTTCCTGGAGACGCTGCACCCGCTCGTCAAGTTCGTGACCATCGCGGCCATCGTGACGGCGATTACGCAGCTCCTCTTCTTCTTCAACCTGTTCTACAGCATGTTCAAGGGCAGGAAGGCGGGCGAGAATCCGTGGGAGGCGACGACGCTTGAGTGGACGACCTCGTCGCCGCCGCCGCACGACAATTTCGCGGGCGTTCCCCCGACGGTTTACAGGGGACCGTATGAGTTCGCCGTACCGGGAGCGCCAAACGATTACATCATGCAGACGGAGCCGGACCCAGGGGGCGACCCGGCAGTGACAGTGCAAGAGGGAAGTAGTGGTAATGGGCATGACGGTCACAAGCACTGAGACAGTGGCACAAACCAAGGTCGGACTCGGGAGCGGCCCGCGCAAGGTCGGCCCGAACGGAGGACCGCGCGGCAACGGCCCAGGAGGCTCTGGCTCCGTCGGGGATAATTTCTCGCCCCGCAAGTACCGCATAGGGATGTGGGTCGCGCTCGCGGGCGTGTTGATGTTGTTCACGGCCTTAACGAGCGCCTACATCGTCCGCGCCAGCAGCTCGAACGACTGGCGGCCGCTCGTGATGCCACGCCTCTTATGGTTCAGCACGGGGCTGATTCTCGTCAGCAGTCTGACCTTTGAGGTCGCCCGCAGGACTTTGAAAAGTGGGAACGTGAGCGGCTACCAACGCTGGCTCCTGTTGACCGTGCTTTTGGGGCTAGGGTTTCTGGCGACGCAGCTCCTGGCCTGGCGGCAACTGGTGACGCAAGGGATGTACATCGCCACGAACCCGCACAGCTCATTCTTCTACGTGCTGACGGGCGCGCACGGGCTGCACTTGTTGGGCGGCATCCTCGGCCTGGATTATCTATTGCTGCGCTCCTGGCGCAGGCGCAACGAGGGGCACGCGGCGGAGAAGCGGCTGGCGATGGCCAACGCCGTGGCGCTCTACTGGCATTTCATGGATGGACTCTGGATTTACCTGTTCTTACTCCTTTTCCTTTGGAGGTGAAAGTTGAGTACGGAAGCAGCAAGGGCAGACCAGCTTATCGCTAACGAATGGAGCGGCGGCACGCATCCATACCGCGTCGGGCACAGGAAGCTCGGCATGTGGCTCTTCATAGTCTCGGACGCGCTGACCTTTTCGGCGTTACTCATAGGCTACAGCTACGTGCGCGCATCCAGCGACCAGTGGCCGACTCCATTCCCCTTTTACCCGAGCATCATCTTTTCGTCCGTGATGACGCTCTGCCTCCTGTCGTCCAGTCTGACGATGGTGATGGGAGTGTCGGCCTCTGCGCGCGGCGACTACAAGGCCGTCAGGAAGTGGCTGCTGCTGACCATCCTGTTCGGCGCGGCCTTCATCGTGCTCCACTTAATCGAGTGGAACCATCTGATCAGCGAGGGGCTAACCCCGCTCAGTCTTCCGGCGGAGTGGCTACATCGCTGGCCGAATGGCTCGCCCTTGTTCGGGGCCACGTTCTTTGCCATCACGGGCCTGCACATGTTCCACGTCTTCACTGGGCTGATTTACCTGAGTGTGGTCGCCGCCCGCGTGCGCAAGATGAGGCACGAGGACGTGGAGATTAGCGGTCTCTACTGGCACTTCGTAGACCTGGTCTGGATGTTCGTCTTCCCGATGATCTAT